>JANOGH010000647.1:0-15807 GCA_031414075.1 Betaproteobacteria bacterium
AGCTTCTTCACAGGACAGGCGTCAGTTCCATCCCTTTGACAGGACAAAACCAACCGGGCGATAACCCACTACCCGTTCCCGTGCAGCACCCCAAAAACACGAAGCACCCACACGCATCGGCTGTTTAGATTGTTAAAGAGCGACGCCGATTTTCCGGCGGCCGTTTCCGGCGAAGGGCGCATTATACGGATCGAAATCCATGGGTCAATACTTTTCGGGGTTTTTTGCAGACAAAACAGCCTGTTTGGCCACGCTGAGACGGAATTGCGAAGCAAACTGTCAGGACAGCAACACCCGCACGAACTTGCGCTTGCCGACTTGAATCACGAACGGCCCGCGCCCCTCCAGCTTGAGCGCCTTATCGCTGACTTTCTGGCCATCAAGCTTGACCCCGCCCTGCTCGATCATGCGCATCGCCTCCGAGGTACTGGCAGTCAGACCGGCTTGCTTGAGAACCTGGTAAAAAGGTATCGGTTCGCCGCCGATCGACAGCGTGCGCTCGGGGATATCCTCCGGTACCTGGCCTTGCTTGAATCGCGCCTCGAAATCGGCAAGCGCCTTCATCGCCGCGGCACGGTCATGGAAGCGGGTAACGATTTCCTGGGCGAATCCAACCTTGATGTCCCGCGGATTCCGCCCCGCCCCCATCTCTTCCTTCAATTTCCTGATGGTCGCCAGAGACTCGAACGAAAGCAACTCGATATAGCGCCACATCAGTTCGTCTGAAACCGACATCAGCTTGCCAAAAATCTGCTCCGGGCTTTCCGTGATGCCGATATAGTTGCCGAGCGATTTGGACATCTTGTTGACTCCATCCAGGCCTTCCAGCAGTGGCATGGTCAGGATGCACTGGGACGGTTGCCCATAGTCCTTCTGCAACTCGCGCCCGACCAGAAGATTGAATTTCTGATCCGTGCCGCCGAGCTCCAGATCCGCCTTCAGCGCAACAGAGTCATAACCCTGCACCAGTGGATACAGAAATTCATGGATCGCGATCTGCTGGCCGCTCTTGTAACGTTTGCCGAAATCGTCGCGCTCGAGCATGCGTGCCACGTTGTATTTTGCCGCCAGCCTGATCATGTCGACGGAAGTAAGCTTGTCCATCCAGGTCGAGTTGAACGCCACTTCGGTCTTTTCTGGATCGAGAATCTTGAAAACCTGCGCCTGATAAGTCTCGGCGTTCGCTGCAATCTGCTCGCGCGTCAGGGGCGGACGGGTCGTGTTCTTCCCGGTCGGATCACCAATCATGCCGGTGAAATCCCCGATCAGAAAAATGATGTGATGGCCGAGATCCTGGAGTTGTCGAAGCTTGTTGATGAGAACCGTGTGCCCGAGGTGAAGGTCTGGGGCCGTCGGATCAAATCCCGCCTTGACACGCAGCGGCCGGCGCAATCCGAGCTTTCCGACAAATTCCGCTTCAATGAGCAGTTCGCTGCAGCCGCGTTTGGTGATTTCCAGTTGTTCTTTGATATCCATGTCGTTTGTTGTAACAGTCAGATTCCGTCAGCATGCCGGTAAGCCCTCTGGCTGGAACACTAGTTGCGGGTTCCGGGTTACGTTCAGTGGGGGATTCTGCTAATCTCCGCGCCAAGTCGGCAAAAATGTGAGTGCATGTCGTTGAACAAATACAAAATACTAGCGCAAAAGCCAGCTTCTGAGCCGAGATCGTTGTGGCACCACTGGCCCGTGGCGGTCGCAATATTGCCGTTTTTCGGCGTTGTTGCCGCATTCGGTATCGCACCGGATACCGTTCCGGAGCCCGTCGAACTCCAACATATCGTCGAAGAGATCTCTCTTCCTGTAGCGCCTTCTGCACCGAGGGAAGAAGCACGATACTGGCGCGAGGAGCGCATCCAGCGCGGGGACACAGTCGCTTCGGTGTTGGCGAGATTAAATGTAAACGACGCGGATGCGTTGACTTATCTGTTGCAGGCCAAAGATGTCCGCTCGCTATACCAGCTGATCCCCGGCCGGACCATTCGTGTTGTGACGACCGACGCCGGCCGACTGGAATCTCTGTCCTACGTGAATACCGACGGTCGCCGCCTTCACGTCAATCGCGGCGAGTCAGAATTTTCCTCGTCCGAGGAGTTGCCGCAAACCGAGCAATGGGTAATGCAAAGTTCGGGAGAAATCGAGACTTCGCTTTTTGCCGCCACGGACTCTTCCGGCATCCCGGAATTTGTAGCCCTGCAGCTCGCGGAAATTTTTTCCAGCGACATCGATTTCCATCGCGATTTGCGTCGCGGCGATCGCTTCTCCGTGGTCTACGAAGCGCTGGCTGCCGATGGCGAATTCGTCGGGTTTGGCCGAGTACTGTCTGCGGAATTCGTCAATCAGGGACACACGTTCCGAGCAGTATTTTTCCGCGACGATCAGGGGCGCAACGGTTATTACACCCCCGACGGACGCAACATGCGCAAGGCTTTCCTGCGTTCTCCGATCGAATTTTCTCGCGTGACTTCCGGGTTCACCAGCGCGCGTTTCCATCCGGTCCTCAAGACCTGGCGCGCCCATAAAGGGATCGACTACGGCGCACCCGCCGGTACGCGAGTACGTGCCACCGCCGACGGCTATGTGACTTTCGTCGGTCGCAAAGGCGGCTATGGCGCCGTCGTGACGGTGCGCCACCCCAATGGCTTTGTAACGCTGTATGCGCACCTGTCCGGAATCAGCCAAGGTCTGCGGCAAGGAAAGCGCGTCGTTCAGGGAGAAATTGTTGGCTTCGTTGGCAGTACCGGACTGGCCACCGGTCCACATCTGCATTACGAATTCCACGTCAACGGCGTGCATCAGAATCCGATGCGACTCGCCATGCCTCCCGGGCCGCCGATAACCGTGCAGTCGCGGCCGGCCTTCGAGGAATTCACCCAACCCCTCTTCGCGCGGCTGGACATGCTGCGCAATACCGCCCTCGCCCGTCTGGATTGAAATCCGTCGACGGCATCCGCCGTCCCGGCTGACCGTTGCCTGCTAGACTTCCCGTCCATGGCGAGCGCAGAGCATTACGTAGGCCTGATGTCCGGAACCAGCCTCGACGGTGTGGACGCTGTCTTGATCGACTTTTCCAGCGGCGGGCATCGGATCGATGGCGAGGCCTTCTTGCCTTTTAGAGATGCGCTGCGCGCCAGGCTGCTGGCTATTCATCAATCTCAGTCTGACGAGATTCATCAGGCCGCGGTACTCGGCAACGAGCTTGCGCGAGTTTACGCACAGGCCGTTCACGAATTACTGAGCAAGGCGCGGGTGAGTTCCGTCGCCGTGCTGGCGATCGGCTGTCACGGCCAGACGATTCGGCATCGTCCTGATGCCGGCTACACGATCCAACTCGGCAACGGTGCGTTACTGGCGGAGCTGACGAGAAATATTGTAGTCTGTGATTTTCGCAGCCGCGATATTGCTGCCGGAGGCGAAGGCGCGCCGTTGGTCCCCGCATTCCATCAAACAATGTTTGCCCATCCCTCGATTCATCGCGTGATCGTCAACATCGGCGGCATTGCCAATATCACTGATCTGGGACCCGGTGCAGTTCAAGGGTTTGATACCGGACCCGGCAACATGTTGATGGATGCCTGGATCCAACAGCATCTTGGAAAGCCTTTCGACCGGGATGGCGCATGGGCAAAAGGCGGCCGCTGCCTGAACGACCTTCTGCAGGCGCTACTGGTTCACGAGTTTTTTTCCCGAAATCCGCCCAAGAGCACAGGCCGCGAGCTTTTCAACCTCGCCTGGCTCGAAGGGCGGCTTTCCGGAAAAGAAAATCCACGGGACGTCCAGGCTACCCTGCTTGCGCTGACCACCGTCAGCATCGCGCGCGCCGTCAAATCATGCCGCGACGGCGCGAAAGAGATCTACGTATGTGGCGGCGGCGCGGCCAATTCGGCGTTGATGTCAGGACTCGCTGCCGCACTTCCCGGAGTGCCGGTTAGAACAACCGCGAAACTCGGTATTGATCCCGACTGGGTGGAAGCCTGCGCGTTCGCCTGGCTCGCCCGTCAGGCTCTGCTCTTGCATCCCGGAAACCTACCCTCCGTAACCGGTGCGACGGGTCCGCGAGTTCTGGGCGCAATTTACCCGGCTTAGACAAACAAAAAGGCGGCAATTCATGCCGCCTCAAGTTCGTCGCCTTGGCTGAATCTTATGCGGTAAAGGAAGAGCCGCACCCGCATGTGGAAGTCGCGTTCGGATTCTTTATCACGAACTGCGCACCTTCAAGACTTTCCTGAAAGTCGATTTCCGCACCGACCAGATATTGATAACTCATCGCATCGATCAACAGCGTCACGCCGTTCTTCTCCATGGATGCGTCGTCTTCGTTCATGTCCTCGTCAAATGTAAAACCGTATTGGAAACCCGAGCAACCGCCACCGGTGACGAACACGCGCAACTTGAGGCCCGGGTTACCCTCTTCGTCGATCAATTCCTTCACCTTCTTCGCCGCGTTGTCCGTAAACATCAGCGGCGAAGGCATTTCAGTTACGGCGTTCATTGCCTGCTCCCGAAGTGAACCCTGCGCAAACCATTATCTGGCGCCGGCGTCAGCCGGTCAATCTCCGCCAGACCCTTTCAGCGACACGACTTTCTGCCCCTTGTCGTTATCCTGGTGCACCAACCTGCCCTGCACCACCGCACCCAATTGGATTTCCAGCGTCCGGTAGTACACATCCCCTGTGACATTGGATTTGGGCTGCAGTTCGACATATTCGGCGCCGTGAACCGGACCGATTACGGTCCCATTGATAACGGCGTGCGAAACCCTTATTTCCCCTTCAACTTGGGCCTTCTCGCTCAAAACCAAGGTGCTTGGTTGATCATCGGATGTCAATACGTTACCGCGCACCCGCCCGTCCACGCGCAAGCCTCCACTGAATGAAATGTTGCCTTCTACGATCGTGCCCGCGCCGATCAAGCTGTCTATGCGATTTTGCGGTTTGGTGGATTTGGCTCCGAACATAGCAGTACTCCGCTCACGACAGGGTCACGGTCTGAGTCGACACCGGCGTAGGGTTGCCGGTTTCCAAGACGCGAACCTGCACTTTCTTGATAACAGCGCCGGGAGGCACGAGAAACGTCCCCTCGACGCGCTGATAGAACTTGAACGCCAAATTATACGCCTGGCTCCCGTCGTCCCCTTTGGGGATGCTGATGATTTCCGATTTTCCACCCTGTTCGAGATCGATGATGAACTGTAATCGTCCGCGGAAATCCTTCACCCGTTGTTTGGACTGCGCAATCAAGAGACGATAGCGATATTCACCCGGCAGGGCATCTGACTGCACGCGGAATCGGTTCACGCTGATGCCGCCGGCTTCGCCTCCGGACGCCATCAGCGTCTGGAAGAAAGCCAGGTCCTCCTTGAGCAGCGCATTCTCTTCGGAGAGGTTGTGTATCTGTCCCGACAGGTTTCCGTGCGTCGCCTGTTCGATTTGCAGCTGGCGATCGGCAGCCGCAATCTCCCGTCTCAATGCAACGTTTTCATCCTCAAGCTTGGAATTCAGGTCTTGCAAGTGGCTTTTCTCTCGCTGGGCTTCGCTGTTGTCGAATCCTGCGTACTGACGGCCAAGATCGTAAGTCAGCCAACCCACACCAATGACCGCGCCGGCAAACGCCGCCAGTGAAAGCCAGCGCCAGTACCACGGCACATGAGTGTGAATCGCGACCCTGGGGGCGGCGATGCCGAAGCGGCGCTTTATGGCCCTGATCAGCGTCACGGCAATAGCGGTACGTGTTCGATGCCCATGGTCTCCGGCAGCCCTAACATCAGATTCATGTTTTGAACCGCCTGCCCGGCGGCTCCCTTAACGAGATTGTCGATTACCGAAAGTATCACCACCGTGTCACCACCACCGGGTCGATGTACTGCGATTCTGCAATCATTGGCACCCCTGACCGAACGGGTGTCCGGATGACTTCCGGGCGGCAAGACATCGACGAATGGTTCGGTCACGTAGCGCTTTTCGTAGAGCCCCTGCAGATCAACCTCCTTGGTCAGTCGAGCGTATAGCGTCGCGTGAATACCACGTATGGCGGGCGTGAGGTGCGGCACGAAGGTGAGGCCCACTTTCTCTCCCGCTGCGCGGCTCAAGCCCTGCGAAATCTCGGGCAGGTGCCGATGCCCCGGCACTGCGTAAGCCTTGAAGTTATCCGAAGCTTCCGAGAACAGTATGTGCACTTCTGCCTTCCGCCCCGCACCGCTGAGACCCGATTTTGCGTCGGCAATCAAGTGGGCGTTGTCTACCGCTCCAGCCTGGATCAACGGCAAGAATCCGAGTTGAACCGCCGTCGGGTAGCAGCCTGGATTGGCAACCAGGCGTGCCCTGACGATCTGATCCCGATTCATCTCGGGAAGGCCATAAACTGCCTCGGCAACAAGGTCCGGACACGCGTGAGTCATGCCGTACCACCTTTCCCATTCGGCAATATCCTTTATGCGAAAATCTGCCGCGAGATCGATTACGCGAACACCCGCTTTGAGCAACGCGGGCGTTTCTGTCATCGCCACGCCGTTGGGCGTGGCGAAGAACACGACATCGCATTGCTCGAGGCCGGCAGTCGCAGGATCGGAGAAGCTGAGCATCACCCGACGGCGCAGGCTGGGGAATAAGTCGGCAACCGGTGTGCCTGCCTCCTTGCGTGACGTAATAACCGCCAGTTCGGCTTCAGGGTGCGTCGAAAGAATCCGCAGAAGTTCTATGCCGGTATAGCCGGTCCCGCCAACGATGCCAATTTTTTTCATGTTCGCCAATGACTTAATGAGCTTTGATGATATAGCCTGATAAGGCCTTGACGCAATTAAAAAAGCCGCCCGAAGGCGGCTTTTTCGTCCCACAGGACTAGCGCTTGGAGAACTGCTTGCGGCGCCGTGCCTTATGAAGACCCACTTTCTTGCGCTCGACCTCTCTTGCGTCCCGGGTAATCAGCCCCGCCTTGCTGAGAACCGGCTTCAGCGACGCGTCGTAATCGACCAACGCTCGCGAGATCCCATGTCGGACCGCACCAGCTTGACCCGACTCCCCGCCACCATCTACGTTGATCAGAATATCGAAGGTGTCAAGATGATTGGTCAATACCAGCGGTTGGCGCACGACCATGCGACCGGTCTCGCGGGAAAAGAAATCATCGACCGGTTTATCATTGACGATGATCTTGCCTTTACCAGGCTTGATGAAGACACGCGCGACCGCGCTCTTGCGGCGGCCGGTTCCATAGTTGTACTGGATTGCCATGTAATTCCCTAAACGTTGAGAGTTTGCGGTTGTTGTGCCGAATGCGGATGATCGGATCCCGCATACACCTTCAGCTTTTTCAACATCGCGTAACCGAGTGGACCCTTGGGCAACATGCCTTTCACCGCCTTTTCCAGCACGCGCCCGGGGAAACGGCCGTGCAGCTTGGAAAATGTCGCGCTGTAAATACCACCCGGGTAGGTGGAGTGGCGGTAGTACACCTTCTGCGCCGCCTTGTCGCCGGTAACACGCAGCTTTTCGGCGTTGACGACGACAATGTAGTCACCCGTGTCGACATGCGGAGTGAAAGTCACCTTGTGCTTTCCCCGCAAGCGCTTGGCAATCTCGGAGGCGAGGCGCCCCAATACCTTGTCGGTCGCGTCGACCAAGAACCAGTCGCGCTTTACCTCATGTGATTTGGCTGAAAACGTCTTCATGGCGGATGTTCCGCGTGGGGTCATTAACGAAAGCCGCGTAGTGTAGTTGAACGCTTGAGCGCTTGTCAAACCCGGTTTTCCAAGTCAAGTAGCGGATTTGTAAAGCATTTATGGGCTTGTTGTCCAGCCTGCGTGGGGTGGGTGGATAACGACAGCACTGGGCGTCCGGCATTCTCGTCGGGAACTTGGACGCTTTAATGGCGAGACCATTTAGTGAATAATGCGCTTCCCCACGCAGCCACTCTCCCGTCCGTTTCGTCCCATGCGCAAGCTCTGGCTCATATTTGCTCAGGCGGTAACAATCAGCCTCGCGGCGCTGTTTGTCGTCGTGACGCTGAGGCCGGATCTCGTTTCCTGGACCGGGCACAACGGCGGAATCGTCACTGTTCGCGAAGCCGCGGACGGACCACGCGAACGTCCTAATATCGTATCGCTGAGTCCGGCGGCCCGGAAGGCGATGCCCTCAGTGGTCAACATCTTCACCAGCAAGGAGGTCAAGGTGCCGCGGCATCCTTTCATGGATGATCCCTTGTTCAGGCGTTTTTTCGGTGATCAGCTTGACGGCGATACTCAGCACAGTTCCAGTCTCGGATCGGGCGTGATCGTCGGACCGGAAGGCTACATATTGACGAACCACCACGTCGTCGAGGCGGCGGCCGAAATTGAACTTGCGCTTGCCGACGGGCGCAAGGCGCCAGCAAAAGTCGTCGGAACAGATCCGGAAACTGATCTGGCGGTACTGAAAGTGGACATCTCAGGACTTCCCGCAGCGACTTTCGGCAACCCGGACAAGCTTACTGTCGGCGACCTGGTCCTCGCCATTGGCAATCCGTTCGGCGTCGGGCAGACCGTTACCATGGGCATCGTCAGCGCGCTCGGGCGCAGCCATCTCGGGATCAGTACTTTCGAAAATTTCATACAAACGGACGCGGCAATCAATCCCGGCAATTCCGGCGGCGCTCTCGTTGATGCCACCGGCAACCTCGTCGGCATCAATAGCGCGATCTATTCACGCAGCGGCGGCTCGCTTGGCATCGGCTTCGCCATTCCCGCCAATCTGGCCAAGCAGGTTATGGAACAAATCGTCCGCACCGGATCGGTAACGCGCGGATGGATCGGAGTGGAAGTGCAGGACATCTCTTCGGAACTCGCCGAATCGTTCAAACTGTCAGACCTGCGAGGTACATTGATCGCCGGAGTTTTGCGCGGAGGACCGGCAGATCGCGCAGGAATCAAGCCCGGGGACATTCTCGTATCGGTGGAATCGGGGCAAGTTCTCGATTCGACCAGCATGCTCAATCTGGTTGCCGCGCTCGAGCCCGGGAAACAGGCCACGCTGAAAATCCTTCGTAACCGCAATGAGATGTTCGTGAAGGTGAACGTCGGCAAGCGCCCACGACCCAACCGTCGCAACGAACTCGAGTAGGGTTAGCTCCTAAAAGCCGGTTCAGCTTGCCGATCCCGACTGCGTTTCCCCGGCAGCGGGTTTGGAAATCCATTGCGAAACGAAGATTCCCAGCTCGTAAAGTATCCATAGCGGAACGGCGAGCATGACCTGGGAAACCACATCCGGCGGCGTGAAAATGGCACCGACCACAAAAGCGCCGACGATTATGTACGGGCGTATTTCCTTCAGCGTCTTGACGCTTACCATGCCCATCCGCACCAGGATCACCACCACTACCGGTACCTCGAAGGTCACGCCAAACGCCAGGAACAGGCTCATTACGAAATCCAGGTACTTGCCGATGTCCGTCATCACCGTCACGCCTTCCGGGGCGACCGACACCATGAAGTGAAATACCACCGGGAATACCAGGTAATAGGCGAACGCCATGCCGCAAATGAACAGCAGCGTGCTTGTGATGATAAGAGGGGCCACGAGCTTTCTCTCGTGTGCATACAGTCCAGGGGCCACAAATGACCATATCTGATAGAGCAGGTACGGCAATGCGATCGTAAAGGCGGCCATCATCGTTACTTTGACCGGAACGAAGAACGGCGCGGTCACTTCGGTTGCAATCAATCGTCCGCCCGCCGGCATCGAAGCTATCATCGGCTGCGCAAGCAACGCATACAGGTCACGCGCCCATGGAAACAGGCAGATGAACACCAGCAGCAACGCGAGCACGCAACGCAGCAGTCGATCGCGCAACTCGATCAGATGCGACATGAATGAATCCGGCTCGGCCATCGGTTGTTGAATCTGTCGCGGAAAAGAGGCGGTCAGGATCCGGCTGGAATTCAGGCCGGCTTGTCGTTGGTGGGCGGCTTGTCGTGCTGCGAAGCGGATGTATCCGGTGGGCCGTCAGTTGGTGCGGCCTCGCCAACGCCCGCCGTCGCATCTTCCGGAGCCGGCGTCGCAGGAGGCATCAGCTGAATCCCCATTACGGGAGCGACTGCCGATTCGACCTGTTTTTGCACCTCGGCGCTGGCCTGCTTAACCTCGTTGTCGATGAAATTGACTTGCGAAGTGACGGACTGCTCTATCGAGCGAGCAGCATCCTGCATCGTGGCCTTCAGATTGCGCAATTCTTCAAGTTCGATTTCACGGTTGATATCCGACTTGACCTCGGAAACATAGCGCTGCAAGCGCCCGATCAGGTGGCCGAGTGTCTTCGCCACGCGCGGCAGACGCTCGGGGCCGATCACGATGAGCGCAACGACCCCAATAACGAAAATCTCGGATGCACCGATATCGAACATGACAGCGGCCAGAAATGAAGACGCCCGGTCAGCTTTTGGTCTTTTCCTTCACTTCGCCTTCGAATGTCTGGCCCGCATTCGCGCTATCCAGCCTTGCGGCCGGTTTGTCATCTTCCGCACTCTTCATGCCTTCCTTAAAGCCCTTTACCGCGCCGCCCAGATCCGAGCCGATATTGCGCAGTTTCTTGGTGCCGAATATCAATAGCACCACCGCCAGAACAATTAGCCAGTGCCAGATGCTGAATGAACCCATCATTAGTTACTCCTGAATCAAAAAATCTACGTTGAGCGCTGGATCATTCCCGGCAGCAGATCCTTGCCGCCGAGAATATGCATGTGCACATGAAGTACATCCTGCCTGCCGATCCACCCGGTATTGACGATCGTGCGAAATCCGTCCGGCGAGCCTTGCTCGCGTGCCAATCGGCCCGCCAGCACCATCATCTTTCCCAGCACCGTCTGGTGACGATCCTGCACGTGCTGAAGAGATTCCACGTGTTCCTTGGGAATCAACATGAAATGCACTTGCGCCACCGGATTGATATCATGGAAGGCAAGTATTTCGTCGTCTTCATAAACCTTACGGCTGGGAATCTCGCCCCGGACGATCTTGCAGAAGACGCAGTTCTCGACTGACGCATTCATCCGTCTTCGGTCAGGCAATCCTACCGTTTTCACACGGCTTGTCGGTCATCGATTCATCCAGTCCGGGTGCTTTTTTCGTCGACGCCCGATATGCCCTCGCGACGTTTCAGTTCCGCAAGCACATCATCTGGACCAAGACCGTGCCACGCGAGCATGATCAGACAGTGAAACCAGAGATCGGCCGTCTCGCGAACGATGTGAAGTTTATCACCGTCCTTCGCCGCAAGCAGGGTCTCGGCCGCCTCTTCGCCGATCTTCTTCAGGACGGCATCGTGACCTTTTGCGAACAGGCCGGCCACATAGGATTCGGTCGGATCGGCCCCTTTTCGGGATTTGATGGTCTCTGTGAGGCGTCGAAGAATGTCGGTATCTATCATGGCTTCGAACCGTAAATTTTCCCGGGGTGTTTGAGAACCGGTTCGGTTTCCACCCACATTCCGTTCTCGAGTTTGCGGAAAAAGCAGCGGCCGTGACCAGTATGGCAGGCGATTCCCCCCACTTGCTCCACTTCGAGCATGATTACGTCGCCATCGCAGTCGAGCCGGACTTGCCTAACAAGCTGCAAGTGGCCCGATTCCTCGCCCTTGCACCACAAACGCTTGCGCGAGCGCGACCAGTATACCGCCCGGCCGGAACGCACCGTCTCCGCGAGCGCTTCGCGGTTCATCCACGCCGTCATCAGCAGCCGGCCGGTGCCGAGCTCCTGTGCAACGGCCGGGATCAGGCCCTCAGAATCGAAAATCACTTCGTCAAGCCAGAACTCGCTCACAGCCTGACCTCGATGTTGTGCTGCGCCATAAAGCGCTTCGCTTGTTGCACGGTGAACTCGCCGTAATGAAAAACACTGGCTGCCAGCACCGCATCGGCCTTGCCCACAAGAACGCCGTCGACCAGATCCTGAAGACTGCCGACGCCACCGCTCGCGATAACCGGAATTTCCAGCGCATCGGAGAATGCACGCGTTATCTCCAGATCGAAACCGGCCTTGGTGCCGTCGCGATCCATGCTGGTAAGCAGGATTTCGCCGGCGCCTGCAGCTTGCATGCGCTTCCCCCACTCCACGGCATCCAATCCGGTAGAACGACGACCGCCGTGGGTAAACACCTCCCAGCGCGCCGGTGTCGAACCGGGTACCCGCCTGGCGTCCACTGCAACCACGATGCATTGCGACCCGAATCGCCCAGCCGCCTCTTCGACCAGCTTGGGATTCTGTACCGCTGACGTATTGATGCTGACTTTATCGGCACCGGCGTTAAGCAAGCGGCGCACGTCGTTGACTTCACGCACGCCACCGCCAACGGTAAGCGGAATGAAAACCTGCGAAGCCACCTGTTCGATGATTCCGAGCATCAGTCCGCGATGGTCGGAGCTCGCCGTTATATCCAGAAATGTGAGTTCGTCGGCACCCTGTTCATCGTATCGGCGGGCAATCTCTACAGGATCGCCGGCATCGCGCAACTCGACGAAATTAACTCCCTTGACGACCCGTCCATCAGTAACGTCGAGACAGGGAATGATGCGCTTGGCAAGGCCCATGGCGGAAAACTTTGCGAGAAGTGCGGGTAGGTTCGAAGAAAAACGTAATCCGACGATCAGGTCGAAATGCCTGGCAAGCTCCGGTCGGGATCGGTCTGGTCAAGGCGGCGCCATCAATGCGCTACGCCTCTCCTTCCATCTTTTTGACATTCTCGCCGGCTATCTTATCCGCAAGCCTCTGCGCTTCCGCGAAATCCAGCGTTCCTTCGTAGATTGCCCGACCGGTGATAGCGCCTGCAATGCCCTCGCCTTCCGCCTCGCATAACGCCTTCACGTCCTTCAGATCGGCAATGCCGCCGCTGGCGATCACCGGAACCGACAATTCCCGGGCCAGGTCTACAGTCGCTTTGATATTGACGCCGCTCATCATGCCGTCGCGACTGATGTCGGTGTAGATGATCGCTTCGACGCCAAGATCCTGGAATTTTTTCGCCAGATCCAACACGTCGTGCCCCGTCACTTTCGACCAGCCATCCACCGCAACCTTGCCATCCTTCGCATCCAGCCCGACCATAATGTGTCCGGGGAAGGCGTAGCAGGCGTCGTGCAGGAAACCGGGCGTTTTCACGGCAGCGGTACCAAGAATGATGTAGGTAATGCCATCATCGAGATAGCGCTCGACGGTATCGAGATCGCGGATACCGCCGCCAAGCTGCACCGGGATGCCCCCGCCGATCGCCTTGACGACCGCTTTTACCGCCTCCTCGTTTTTCGGCTTTCCGACGAACGCCCCGTTGAGGTCCACCAGATGCAGGCGGCGCGCGCCCTTGCCCACCCAGTGCCTTGCCATCGCGCCAGGGTCTTCTGAAAAAACGGTGGCATCTGCCATCAAACCTTGCTTCAAACGGACGCAATGTCCGTCTTTGAGATCAATTGCCGGGATGATCAACATGGTTTGGGATCGATTCGCCGCGCCAACCGAACGTTTAATGATGCCGCCAGCCGGAATGCGTACTCGAATGATGAAATCGTGTCAGACGTTAGCCGCAGGGACGGCGCGCGTCTGCACGGATACGCGCTTCGCCCCGCTCCAGGAAACGAAATTGGATAACAGACGTAAGCCGGCGGATTGGCTTTTTTCCGGATGAAACTGCACAGCAAAAATATTATGCCTTGCCACGGCGCAGGTAAAGCTCCACGGATAGCGACTGGTCCCGGCCACCAGGCCCGGTTCGGGCGTGTCCACATAGTAGCTGTGTACAAAATAGAAGCGGCTGCCGTCGGCGATACCCTCCCACATCGGATGGGAGATGGTCTGGTAAACCTGGTTCCAACCCATATGCGGGACTTTAACCTTTTCGCCCTGCTCACCCTGACTGCGGGCGCTTGAAAAACGGACGACTTTGCCGGGAAGCACGCCTAGTCCCGGGGTGTCCCCTTCCTCACTGTGTTCGAATAACATTTGCAAACCGATGCATAGCCCCAGAAAAGGCTTACTACCCGCAGCCTCGAGCAGTGGCGCGCGCAGGCCGCGCGCGTCCATTTCACGCATGCAGTCCGGCATGGCGCCCTGCCCCGGAAAGACTACCCGCTCGGCCGCGCGTATGGCGGCCGGATCACTGGTGACGGCTATGACTTTCGCCGGGGCAACGTGCTCCAGCGCCTTCGCGACCGAGCGCAAGTTGCCCATCCCGTAATCCACCACCGCAATATCAATCATGAGCCAGTGTTCGCCGCGTCGAAACGACTACCTCCATGCGCAATCAGTTCAGAGGCTTCCCTTGGTGGAAGGCAACGTGCCGCTGGCGCGCGCATCGAGTTCGACGGCCATGCGTAACGCACGGCCAAATGCCTTGAAGATGGTCTCGGCCTGGTGATGTGCGTTGCGGCCCTTCAGATTGTCGATGTGCAGCGTCACCAGTGCGTGATTTGCAAATCCCTGGAAAAACTCGTGCACCAGATCGACGTCGAATTCGCCGATCAGCCCGCGGGCGTAGTCGACCGAATATTCGAGCCCCGGCCGTCCTGAAAGGTCGATCACCACGCGCGACAACGCCTCGTCCAGCGGAACGTAGGCGTGACCGTAGCGGCGAACGCCAGTCTTGTCGCCAATCGCCTTGGCAAAGGCCTGGCCGAATGTAATCCCGACATCCTCGACAGTATGGTGGGCATCGATGTGCAGGTCGCCTTTGGCCTCGATCTCAAGGTCGACCATGCCGTGGCGCGCAACCTGGTCGAGCATGTGGTCGAAGAACCCGACACCGGTTGCAAGCCTGGATTTACCACTGCCGTCCAGATTGAGACGAACTTCAATCTGGGTTTCAAGGGTGTGACGGGTGACTTGGGCCTGGCGCATGGGATGACAGTCTGAAATTAGCTTTATCCTAACTCAATTACGACAACGCCGACGACGGCGAGGCAGCCACCGACTCAGTGAGAATCTTACCCAGGGCTGCGATCAGCGCTTCGCCCTGCGCGTCCGTGCCGACGGTAATGCGCAGGTAGGCGGCAATCCTGGCCGGGTTATGAAAATTTCTCACGACGATGCCGCGCTCACGCAAGCGGGCGGCCAGCTCTGCGCCACTGCGCCCGGGATGACGGGCAAACACAAAGTTCGCCGTCGAGGGAACAACCTCGAAATCCAATTTCCCGAGCCCGGCAACCAGACGTTCGCGACTTTCGACGACTTTGCGCCAGGTCTCCTCGAAATAAGGCTGATCCTCGATCGCCGCCACGGCACCCGCCTGGGCGAAACGGTCCAGTGGATAGGAGTTGAAGCTGTCCTTGACCCGGTTCAGCGCCTCGATCAGGTCCGGGTGGCCTATTGCATAACCGACTCGAAGTCCGGCGAGCGAACGCGACTTGGACAGGGTATGCGTCACTAGCAGATGGGGGTAACGCAATACCAGCGGCACGACGGATACGCCGCCGAAATTCACATAAGCCTCATCGATCACCACCACGGAGCCGGCGTTCGCTTGCAGCAGCCTTTCAATTTCGGCCTTGGCCAGCAGGCGCGCGGTCGGGGCGTTGGGATTCGGAAAGATAATCCCACCATTCGCTTGCAGGTAATCATTCACCTCGATCTCGAATGAATCGGTCAGCGGAACCTCCCGGTACTCGATACCGTACAGACGGCAATACGCCGGATAGAAGCTGTAGGTGATGTCCGGAAACAGCACCGGTGCGTCGTGCTTGAGCAACGCATGAAAGGTGTGCGCCAGGACCTCGTCCGAACCATTGCCGACGAATACGTGCGCCGCGGTTACCTCATGGCGCATGGCGATGGCCTGCCTCAGCCGTTCGCTGACGGGATC
>JANOGH010000648.1:0-3216 GCA_031414075.1 Betaproteobacteria bacterium
GCTCGCGAATCCCAAGCTGCCGCTGTTCTTCAAACTGAACGCCGAAGCGGCCGATACCCGCGTAGTGCTTTCCGGAAACATCGCGCGCCCCATCGGCAGCGAACTGGAACTCGCCCTCGATGCGGGCGGTGCGCGATTCGACAATCTCAACAAGCTCACGCGGGCATCGCTGCCGCCCTGGGGACCGTGGTCCGCCATCGGCAAGTTCCGCATGTCCCCGCGCGGCTACGAAGTCAACGAACTGCGGTTGCAGGTCGGCGAAAGCGTGCTCGCGGGACAGGGCCGGCTCGACACCGAGAGCGGCCGACCGCGCATCGGCATCGCGCTGACTGCACCCATCATCCAGCTCGACGATTTCAAGCTGGGCGGGTGGTCGCCGGTCGAAAAGAAACCGGACGAAAAGTCCACCACGCTTTCCGCCGACGAGGTTCGCAGCAAAACCGCCGCGGCCAGCGACCAGGCACAGAAACTTTTGAGTCCGGAAATGCTGCGCCGGCAGGACGTAACGCTGAAAGTCGAAGTCAATCAGGTGTTGTCCGGCAAGGACAAGCTCGGTAGCGGAAAGCTGGAAGCCAGGCTGGAGAACGGTCGAGCGGACATCGGCCCGATCGAGGTCAACGTGCCCGGTGGCTCGGCAAAACTGCAACTGGGTTATGAACCAACCGAGCAGGACGTGAAAGTGGATTTGCACATCGACGTTCAGAAGTTCGATTACGGCGTGCTTGCCCGCAGGATCAAACCGGAGAGCGACCTGCGTGGCGCATTCAGCGTCAGGATGGACGTCGACTCGCGTGCCCGCTACCTGTCCGACATACTGCGCCATGGCAACGGGCGAATCGAGTTCGCGGTATGGCCGCAGAACATGCAAGCGGGCATCTTCGATCTGTGGGCCGTGAACGTGCTGGTCGCACTTGTCCCCGCGGTGGACCCGGGCAAGGCATCGAAGGTGAACTGCGCGATCGGCCGTTTCGAACTGGCTGACGGCAAGTTGGTCGACCGGACCATCCTCCTGGATACCAGCAGGATGCGTGTGACCGGAAAGGGCAAGGCGAATTTCGCGGACGAGAATTTCGATCTGCGCATGAGTCCGCAAGC
This sequence comes from Betaproteobacteria bacterium, assembly GCA_031414075.1. Lineage (GTDB taxonomy): Bacteria > Pseudomonadota > Gammaproteobacteria > Burkholderiales > JACQAP01 > JACQAP01. The sequence continues at coordinate 1,096 of JANOGH010000648.1, forward strand.
CAAGACTGCCCAGTTTCTGAGCCTGGCAACGCCGATTCAGGTCAGCGGGTCGTTCAACAATTTCAAGATCGGCGTTTCGCCCGGCGACCTCATCGGAACCGCCGGCAGGCTGCTGACTTCCATCATCTGGGTACCGCTGCAGAAAATCGGCGGCAAGACTATTCAGGCTGATGGCGGCGATGTCTGTTTCCCCGTCTTCGGCGACGCTGGGCCGGCGCAACCCGTCGCGCGCTGATTGCTTAGCGCGCGCGCAAAACAAGTACGGAAGCAACAACCTCGCGCGCAGTCGAGGACTACCGCAGCGGATAGGTCGGGCGCGGCGATTTATCCTCGTAATAAGGCATCATCTGCGGCACCAGTGCGGCCAGCGTTTCCATGCGCTTGACCGGCGCCGGGTGGGTGGACAGGAAATCGGTTCGCGACTTGCCTCCGCCGCTTACCTTGGCCATTTTTTCCCAGAGGGTCACGGCGGCATGAGGGTCGTAACCCGCCTTGGCCGCTAATTCGATGCCGATGCGGTCAGCTTCGGACTCCCCGGTGCGGCTGTTTGGGAGTTCCAGCGCGACGATTGCCGCCGCCTGCGCGCCCGTCAGCGTGAGGCCGGCATACCGGCTGTCACTCTGGGTTATGGCCAGTGCACCCAGTCCTAGCTGCATGGCCATCGCGCGCGACATTCTTTCCGCGGAGTGTTTGGCAAGCGCGTGGGAAATTTCATGGCCCATCACCTGCGCCAGTTCATCGTCGGTCGGCTTGATCTGCTGGATCAGCCCGGTATAAATCGCCATCTTGCCCCCGGCCATGCACCACGCATTCACCGTCTTCGGATCGTCGATGACCTTGACGCTCCATTCCCAGGACTGTGTTTCCGGCCGATACTTGATCGCCTGTGCAATCAGACGGCTGGTAATTTCGTGCACGCGAGCGACCGTCGCAGGATCGGAGTCGATCTTGCCCTCCTTCGCCAGAGGCTGGAGCATGGCGGCATAGGCCTGCTTGGATTCGCTGATCGCCGTGCTTTCCGACACCAGCATGAGCTGCTGGCGGCCGGTCACCGGATTGGATTCACAGCCTGCCAGCGCCAGGATCGCAAGGGTCAGCGCGATAGAACTTCTCTTCATGGTGGGCTCCTCTCGCCGGGTTGGAGTCGCCAAGTCCCTTTTTCGTTCAATCACAGCGTCATGCCGCCGGCCAATGTCGCCGGCCCTGAACACATAAACGGACAAACAAGAAACCGGCAGTCAGCCGGCTTTCCTCGACGCCTTCTGCCGCAAGAAAACTCAGGCATACAGCCGGCTGTGCCTCGGCACTTTCGACATCAGGTATTCCATCTGATCCTGGAGAATGCGCCTGTTCTGCAGGATCAGGTGTTCGTAGCGATTCGGTACGTAAGGCGTGTAAAGCAAAGGCATGTTCGCTTCTTCCGGCGTGCGCCCGCCTTTGCGAATGTTGCAGGACCGGCATGCGGTGACCACATTCATCCAGCGGTCGCGTCCGTCGAGATAGACCGGGATGATGTGATCCCTCGAAAGATCACGCTCTTTGTACTGGCTGCCGCAGTAGGCACACATGTGCCGGTCGCGAAAAAACAGCGACGTATTGGACAGATGCGGTTCGGTATGGTGGTCCTTGACGAAATCCACCGCACCCTTGATGGCGATAATGCTGTGCGTGGAAAGCTCCGAACGCCGGCCAGTCAGCCGGCAGATACCGCCGCGGTAGGTCGCGACGGGATCGCCGAGCGACCACGCCACCATGCGGCGCGCATAGTAGGAAATGGCTTCTTCGACCATCAACCACCGGCTGGGAACGCCGGCCATATCGACTGCAAGGACCAGGGCCAACTCCGTTCTCCTGAATCATGCCGAAGCGCGGAAATGCATCGGGCTTCGACTTTTCGGCCGGTTACGAACCCGGAACCGCGTATTCGCGGCTGCAACACGGCACTGCGCAGAGTATAGCCGCAAAAAACGAGGTTTTGGACCCAACGGAGCCAGCGTCTTCGCCGCAGCGACGGCATCCGACGAGCGCCGACATGGCCGCGGCGCCGGCCCCGGAGAGGGCGGCGCGGCGCGGGAGCGTTGTCGATCGATCGAGGAGAGGCCTTGCCGTCACAACCCGAGC
>JANOGH010000649.1:0-8058 GCA_031414075.1 Betaproteobacteria bacterium
AAGGCGGCCGGGCAGAATGGCTGGATCGACGAGCGCAAATGCGTTATGGAAGCGCTTTTGGCGTTCAAGCGTGCCGGCGCCGACGCGATTCTTACGTACTTCGCGCTGGATGCAGCCGCGTGGCTGAGAGAAGGTTGAAGCCGGTATCAGGCGCCGGGCGCGCTGCGTTCGGCAAGTGTTGCATCCAGCCAGTCCAGGCGAACACGTTCCAGCGGAGGACCCTGAGGCGTGTTGCGAATCTGCGAGCGCAGATCGCGTGGAGCGCATACGGTAATGTCGAAATCGGCATCCTCGCCGCTGACACCGAAATTCGGCACTCCGCGCATTTCGTCGCCGATATGGATCCGACGCTCCCCGCTGCGATAGGCGATGCGGCGGTCCAGCAGGAACAATTCGACGTCCTTCACGCTGTCGGCAAATAGCAGCAGGCCGATGGCGGAGTACTTGCCTGCGCTGCCAGAGAGCACCGCACCCCAAAGATAAGGATCGAAGCGGGCCAGCAGTTCCATCATCTCGCGAGCCCGCTGGCGAAGATGACGCAATCGATCGCGTTGTTCGTCGGCTTGATAGAGCTGCTGATACGCGCGCAGTGCGTGTTCGACTTCGTCGTTATTGGGAAGATTTCGGGTATCGGGCGCGCCCGCCTGGTGCGCCGCCTTGCGTTTCGCCAGCGCGTAGTCGTCGACGCCATCGACGGCCATCAAACGCGCCGCCAGATGGGCGATGCGTTCCCGCATCTGTCTATTGTTACCGTGGTCCCTCGGCATGTGTGTCAGTACAGTTGGTCCTTCACTTCCTCCGGCGGCTTGAGCGTATCCCCGCCTTCGTTCTCCGGTCCGCCCTCCTGTTCCGGCGGCACGTTTTCGTGATAGAAATACTCGATCATTGGCGCCGGAGCATGCTTGTCGCGCAGACCAGTTTCCGGATTGATGGCAACAGCCACCACGCCTTCGGGCGCTATCGGCAGCTCCTCGGGCTGGCCCTTCAATACTGCGCCCATGTATGACATCCAGATAGGCAATGCAACAACGGCACCGGTCTCGCGATCACCAAGCGTGCGCGGAATATCGTAGCCGACCCAAACCACGGAAGCCAGGTGCCGCTGGAAACCCGCAAACCACGCATCCAACTGCTCGTTGGTCGTTCCAGTCTTGCCGGCAAGATCGATTCTGCCCAGTGCCATGGCACGGGCGCCGGTTCCGCCGCGAATAACATCCTGCATCATGTTGGTCATGATGAAGGCGTTGCGCTGGTCGAGAACCCTTTCCGCCCCGTTGCCGACAACGACGTGACTTGCCTTCCCGAGCACGCTGCCCTGCGCATCTTCGATGCGCTCGATGAAGTAAGGAGTCATCCGGTAACCGCCGTTGGCAAAGACCGCATAGCCGATCACCATTTCCAAGGGCGTTGTCGACCCCGCGCCCAGCGCCATCGTCAAGTACGGAGGATGTTGTTTCGGATCAAAACCGAAACGCGAGATATGGTCCTGTGCGTATTGAGGCGTTATCGCCTGCAGAATCCGGATTGATACCAGGTTTTTTGATTTGGTGAGCGCAGTGCGCATGCGGATGGGACCATCGAAGCTTCCGTCGAAATTTCGCGGCTGCCAGTTGACCGACCCGGTTTCGCTGGCGTCGATAGTCAGCGGCGCATCGTTGATGATGGTCGCAGGCGTAAATCCCTTCTCGATCGCCGCAGAATAGATAAATGGCTTGAAACTTGAGCCAGGCTGACGGCGCGCCTGGGTAACATGGTTGTATTTATTGCGATAAAAATCGAAGCCCCCGACGAGTGCACGAATTGCGCCGTTGTCGGTATCCACCGAAACCAATGCGGATTCCACCTGGGGCAGCTGAACGATCTGCCAGTTGCCCTTTGCGTCCAGTTGAACGCGGATCAGCGCGCCGCGCTTGAGCCGTAATTTGGCCGGGGCCTTATTGCCGATCATGCGGCTCGCGAATTTGAGCCCGTCGCCGGTAATGGTCACGGTTTCGCCGCCCTTGCGATAGGCCTTGACCTCTTTGGCATCGATGTCCAGCGCGATGGCCGGATAGACGTCGTCGCTTTCCAGTTCTTCCTGCAGTGCATCTTCGAGTGCTTCTTCGCCAACTTCCTCCTTTGGCAGATTGAAATAGCCCTCCGCGCCGCGGTAGCCCTGGCGTTTGTCGTATTCCATGACACCCAGACGCAACGCGCGGTAGGCGGCGTCCTGATGAATCTTCGAAAGCGTCGTAAAGACGCGGAATCCGCGCGTGTAGGCCTCCTCCTTGTAAGCGTCGTAAATGGCCTGGCGCACCATTTCGGCAAAATGATCCGCGCGCGTTGCGAACTCCTGAATCTGGCGCGAGATGATGATCGGCTGAGCCTCGGCCTTTTTGAGTTGCTGATCGTCGATATGCCCGAGTTCGGCCATCCGCCGCAATACATAGCGCTGGCGAATCTTGGCCCGGTTCATATTGACGACCGGGTTGTACCGGGATGGGGCCTTTGGCAAGCCGGCGAGCATCGCGATTTCCGCCACGCTCAACAGATCGAGTTGCTTGCCGAAATAGACTTGGGAGGCTGCGCCGAAGCCGTAAGCGCGTTGGCCAAGGTAGATCTGATTGATATACAACTGCAGGATTTCGTCCTTCGTCAGGCTGTGCTCGATCTTGAATGCCAGCAAGGCCTCGCTGAACTTGCGACTGAAGGTTTTTTCGGTGCTGAGGAAGAAATTGCGCGCCACCTGCATGGTGATGGTGCTGGCCCCTTGGCGCGCGCTGGCGGACGCAAAATTGGACAGCGCGGCCCGGATGACCCCGATATAGTCCACGCCGCCGTGCTCGTAAAAGCGCTCGTCTTCCGCTGCGATAATCGCGTTCCGGAGCATTTGCGGCGTCTGGTCAATCCTGACGAAGGCTCGCTTTTCCTCCCCGAACTCGCCGATGAGGCTGCCTTCCATGCTGAAAATTTGCAGGGGCATCTTCGGCTGATACGAGGTGAGCGCATCCAGGGAAGGAAGATTGGGGTAAGCCACCACTGCGGCATAACCCACGATCAACGCTAGGGAAACCGCGAACGCCGCCAGCCCTATGAGGGGATAGATCCACCAACGGGAGAACATGATTGAACAGCCGCGGGGGGCGCGGAAAGGAAAACGACGGGCATTATAGTAGGTGTTGCCGGCAGGCAACAGAATCCTGCATAAAAACGCTTTACATGCAAAATAGTTGTTGCTAGCATTTAATGTAGATTATACGTATCGCGCCTAAAGGGCCAATGTTCAAGGGAAAATTTGCGTTTGACGCCGATTTCATCGGCAGTCTGTTGAAACCCAAATCGCCCCCATTGATCGGCGTCGACATTAGTTCGTCGTCGGTGAAAATGGTGGAACTGACTGGGCCCGGCAGGGGACGGTATCGTCTCGAGCGTTACACGATCGAGCCGTTGCCCAAGGATGCAGTCGTTGACGGAAACATCATGAACCTCGAGGAGGTTGGCGATGCGTTGCGCCGCGGCTGGAAGCGCATGGGCACGCGGGCCAAGAATCTTGCCATGGCGCTGCCCTCCGCAGCAGTCATCACAAAAAAAATCGTGGTGCCCGCTGGCCAGACCGATGAGCAACTCGAAGCCCAAGTCGAAACTGAAGCCAATCAATACATTCCGTTTGCACTCGAAGAGGTTAATCTCGACTTTCAGATTCTTGGACCTGCACCGAACAGTACGGAAGATGTAGAAGTGCTGATTGCTGCATCGCGCAAGGAAAAGGTTGAGGACCGCGTTGCCGTGGCCGAATCGGTCGGCCTCAAGGCGACGGTGATGGATATCGATGCCTTTGCCTCGCAAAATGCATTCGAACTGATGCAGGGTCAATTGCCGGATGCCGGCCATGATCAGACCATTGCCGTGGTCGACGTGGGCGCATCGATGATGAATATCAACGTGTTACGCAACGCCCAATCGGTCTACATGCGTGAGCAGCCGTTTGGCGGTAACCAGCTAACGCAGGAAATCATGCGGCATTACAGCTTGTCGGCCGAAGAAGCCGAGGCAGCAAAGCGCAACGGTGGCCTGCCAGATACTTATGACTCTGAAGTGCTGGCGCCGTTCATGGATACCTTGGCACTTGAAATTGCCAGGGCTCTGCAATTCTTTTTCACTTCCACGCAGTTCAATCAGGTTCACCATATTTTTCTGTCGGGTGGTTCGGCGACGATACCCGGACTGCCGGAAGTGGTCGCCGAACGCACGCAGGTCAATACACTGGTTGCGAATCCGTTTGTTGGAATGGAAGTGTCCTCGAAAGTTCGGCAGGCGCAATTGACGGTGGATGCGCCAGCGCTGCTGGTGGCCTGCGGCCTCGCATTGCGGAGGTTCGACGAATGATCCCGATCAACCTACTGCCGCATCGGGCCGCTCGGCGCAAGGCCCAGAAACAGCAATTTTTCATCTTGGCCGGTATGACGCTTGGCTTGGCCGCCGCCATCGTCGTCGCCGTGCATGTTTTTTTTGCGGAACGCATCGAAAACCAAGTCCAGCGCAATAAATACCTCGAATCCGAGATTGTGCTGCTCGATAAGCAGATCGATGAAATCAGAAAGCTCAAGGAGCAGACACAAGCGCTGCTGGCTCGCAAGCGAGTGGTCGAATCCCTGCAGACCAACCGGACCGAGACCGTGCGGCTGCTTGATCAACTGGTAAGACAGCTACCAGACGGCATCTATCTAAAGTCGGTTAAGCAGACTGGCCAACGTGTAAGTGTCATTGGCTATGCAACATCCAACGCGCGGGTTTCGACACTCATGCGCAATTTAGAGGCGTCACCCTGGATTGAAAGTCCGACATTGGTCGAAATAAAGGCGGTTTCGGTCGACAGCGCGGCGCTGAACGAATTCAATTTGAACGTCAATATTTCGCGGCCGAAAGAGGAAAGTGCCGCGCGCCCGAAACCGGCTGCCCCCACCACCGTGCCTCCTGCGCCGAAGACCTGACGCCCCATGACGCTTGACGATCTACGAAGACTAAATCCGCGTGATATCGGCAGCTGGCCGGCGCTGCCGAAGCTCGGCGCACTATTCATATTGTTGCTCGTTCTCGTGTTCGCCGGATACTGGTTCGATTGGCAAAATCAACTCGACGAATTGGCGCGGGATCGGGCGAAAGAACAGGACCTGCGAACTGCGTTCCTCGACAAGAAAAAGCAGGCTGTGAACCTTGAGGCCTATCGTAAGCAACTGGCTGAAATTGAAGAGTCCTTCGGCGAAATGTTGAAGCAGTTGCCAAACAAGTCAGAGATGGAAGCGTTGCTCACGGACATCAACCAGGCTGGTTTGGGCCGCGGCCTGCAGTTCGAACTGTTCCGCCCCGCCCCTGCCGAAACCCGGTCCGAGTTTTACGCAGAGCTGCCGATAACTATCAAGCTCGCCGGCAGCTATCATGATATCGGGGCTTTCGCGAGCGACATATCCCAGCTTTCCCGCATCGTCACTCTGAATGATATCGCGTTGAGCGCGAGCAAAAGCGGCCTGACCCTGGACGCGGTCGCCAAAACGTTCCGATACCTGGACGACAGCGAAGTTGCGGCCCAGCGCAAGTCAGCACGTGACGCCGCGGCTCCCAAGAAAAAATGATGCGAGCCCTTTTTTCAATTGCTCTCGCGGCACTGACGGTCTCCGGCTGTGGCGGCGAGCAGTTTTCCGACCTCAAGCAGTTCGTGAAGGAATCGGGCGAAGGGTTGCGCGGACGGGTAGAGCCGATTCCGGACGTCAGGCAATTCGAACCATTTGCCTATAACGCCTTCGACCTGCCGGATCCGTTCAAGCCACGCAAGACCGTCGCCGATACGCGCGGCGGAACGGGTGGTGGCCCGCGCCCCGACCTGAATCGTCGCAAGGAAGCTCTGGAAGCATTTCCGCTGGAGAGCCTGCAAATGGTGGGCACTCTGGAGCAGAAGCAGGTTCGTTTCGCGTTGATCAAGACACCGGACAGCAATCTTTATCGCGTCAAGTCCGGAAACTATCTGGGACAAAACTTCGGTGTGGTAACCTCGATCAGCGAATCGACGGTGACACTCAAGGAAGTCATCCAGGATTCTTCATCGGGATCCTGGACCGAACGCACAAGCAGTTTGCAGTTGCTCGAGCAATGAACTAAGGAGCACGCGAATATGAAACGCACCGGTCGTTTGGTCAAACTCGTCGCCGCGTCGCTGGCACTGGCATTGCTGGTAAGCATAGATGCTCAGGGTCAGGACAATGCCGCCCCGTCTGCCGGCAATGTAATCCAGTCGATCGACGTTTCCACTCAGGCCGGCAGCGTGACGGTCAAACTCGGCTTCAAGGAAGCACCAACCAGTCCGCCCGCAGCATTTACCGTGAATAATCCGCCGCGCGTCGCATTTGATTTTCCGAGCACAGCAAATGGTCTCGGAAAAAATTCGCAGGATGTCAACCAGGGGGAGCTGCGCACGATTAGGTTGGGTCAATCCAACGGCCGCACGCGGGTGGTATTCAATCTCGCAAAAATGGTTAAGTACGCGACCAGGATAGACGGCAATTCGGTCATCATTGTGTTGGAGGGCGCTGCTGCCCCACCGGCGGCCGCAACAGATGCTCCCACAGCTTTTGCCGAACCCAAGGCGACTAGCGGTGAAGGGCATGCGATTCGCGACGTCGATTTTCGTCGTGGCAGAAACGGCGAGGCGCAAATTGTCGTCGATCTTGCCGATGCGACAACTGGTATCGATCTGCGCCAACAGGGAAAGAGCGTTCTGGTCGACTTCATCCAGACTGTTTTGCCACCTGCACTTGAGCGGCGCTACGATGTCACCGACTTCGGTACCCAGGTCGACAATTTCGAAGTCACCCGTTCCGGGGCGAACACCCGCATAACGCTTACGCCGAAGGGCCGCTGGGAGCAATCCGCCTATCAGACGGATAACCGCTTCATCATTGAGATAAAGCCGGTGGTCGAAGAGGCCGGCAAACCGAAAGCCTCCAGTGGCTATACAGGCGAGAAACTGTCTTTGAACTTCCAGAACATCGAAGTGCGTGCGGTGTTGCAAGTGATCGCCGACTTCACTAGCCTCAATATCATCACCAGCGATACGGTAAGCGGAAATCTTACCCTGCGTCTCAAGGACGTTCCCTGGGATCAAGCGCTGGACATCATTCTGCAGGCCAAGGGCCTGGATATGCGCAAGACCGGAAATGTGGTGTGGATTGCGCCGCGAGATGAGCTTGCCACCAGGGAGAAACTGGCGCTGGAAGCGCGACAACAGATCTCTGAACTGGAGCCGCTGCGCACGGAAAGTTTTCAGCTCAACTATCAGAAAGCGGAAGACTTCCAGAAAGTCATTACCGACGCCTCGCAGAGAATTCTGTCCAAGCGTGGGAGCGCCGTCATTGACCCCAGGACGAATCAGATTTTCGTCCAGGACACGCCTTCCAAACTCGACGACGTTCGGGATTTGTTGAAGAAAACGGACAGGGCTGTGCGCCAGGTATTGATCGAGGCGCGCATTGTCGAGGCTACGGACACGTTCGCCCGCAACGTCGGCGTTCGACTGGGTTGGCATAACATTGGTTCACCCGCCGGTACCCAGATTCCGGGAGGTACTGCCCGGGCGGCCATTGGCGGAGGGCTCGCGGATACGGGTTTTCACACCAATCAGGTCTCGACCGCGCCCAATTTCCTGACCGATTCGACGTTCGTGAATATGCCGGCTGCCGGTCTTGGCGGCGTGAACCCAGGACAGTTTTCACTGATCCTGATGAACGAAGCGATGACCAAGTTCCTGAACCTCGAGATCACGGCGTTGCAGGCGGACGGCAAAGGCAAAATCATCTCGAGCCCGCGCGTGATCACCGCCGACAATGTGGAGGCCACCATCGAACAAGGCACGGAAATTCCCTACCAGCAGGCCACCAGCAGCGGCGCGACCAGCGTTTCGTTCCGTAAGGCGACTTTGAGTCTCAAGGTCAAACCGCAAGTCACGCCTGACGACAACGTCATCATGAAGCTGAACGTCAACAAAGACAGCGTTGGCGCGCCCACCAGTGCGGGACCCTCCATTGACAC
>JANOGH010000650.1:0-1622 GCA_031414075.1 Betaproteobacteria bacterium
CATAACCTGCAAGTTTTCATAAAATATTGAGCATTACTTGACCGCTCGGAAGGTATAATCCGTGAAAAGGCCGTTTCTGCCTCTTGAAAAATTAAATAGTTTGCGCTTCCAAGCGCCTGTCATATTTCGGGTTGGAAGATAGTTCTATTATTCTTAAACGAACGAGATTCCGGAAGAGTGCGCTGAATGACGCCAAAAGACCAGTAATTTCGCATAATTTCGCATGATTTCGCGTAATTTCGCAAGCTGCCGCATTTATGCCTTACACCTTCCGTTTTGCGCCAAACGGCTCCACGCATGGTGCACAACGCTAATGTAGCGCAAGCTTTCTACTTGCGCCGTTGTAGCGCAAGCCTCTGGCTTGCTGCCGTGGCTGTTTGCCGTTCACTCGTCTCTTGTCACTCATTGCTCATACTGGGTATCCATTTGACTCAACCAACCCCAACCGGTAGTAGTAAAAGACATGGAGGATTACCCGCGCACGCTGCTGGAGTTGGAACAACGGTATAGTACAGACGAGGATTGCCGCGAGTACTTGGCTACCTTGCGCTGGCCGGAGGGCTACTGTTGTCCGGCGTGCGGCGGACGGAATTCATGGCGCATGCGGCGAAGTTTGTATCTGTGCCGGAATTGCCGGCGACAGACCTCTGTCACGGCCGGCACGATCTTTCAAGACAGTCGTTTGCCTCTGCGGCTGTGGTTTCGCGCCATTTGGTACGTGACCAGCCAGAAGAACGGGGTAAGTGCTTTGGGCTTGCAGCGCGTGCTGGGATTCGGGAGTTATCAGACGGCATGGGCTTGGCTGCAGAAGCTGCGGCGCGCCATGCTTCGTCCTGGACGCGACCGCTTGACGGGCCAAGTCGAAGTGGATGAGACGTATTGGGGAACTGAAGAAGAAGGCGTGATTGGCCGCCAAACACGGGATAAAGCAATTATCATCGTTGCCGCGCAAGCCGATGGACGCGGAATTGGACGGATACGGATGCGCCGAATTCCTGATTTGAAGCAGGCCAGTCTGCATGGCTTTATCCGCGACGTGGTGGACCCGGGATCAGTCGTGGTGACAGACGGACTGTTCGCGTACCGGAATTTAGATGGCTATGTGCACAAGTCCGTAGTCGTCAGGAGACAAAGCGCAGAGGCCGATGAACTTCTGCCCCGCGTGCATCAAATCATCTCGTTGGTGAAGCGATGGCTCATGGGAACCCATCAAGGTGCGGTTCAACACGCTCATTTGGATTACTATCTGGATGAATTCACCTTTCGATTCAACCGGCGTAAATCAGCCTCACGCGGCAAGTTGTTCTACCGCTTGGTACAACAGGCGGTGCAAACGGCGCCTCAGCCCTACAAGGTGTTGGTGCGCCCCAAGTAATTGTGGGAAGTTGAGTGAAGTGGATACCCAGTATGAGCAATGAGTGCCGAGCAACGAGTGAACGGCAACGGCTGTTCCCAGCGCGATCCCGAATGCGTTCGACTCACTGCGCGCCTTCCGCGATCGTACCCCTCACCCTACCCTCTCCCGCAAGGGGAGAGGAAACAACGGCAACGGCGGGATACTCTGCTAAATTTATTTTTCTTGAAATCTAACGCGCACTTCGCGGTCGGCACGGGCGGGCAAG
>JANOGH010000651.1:0-3764 GCA_031414075.1 Betaproteobacteria bacterium
ACCTGGCGAAACTCCTCGAAGATCGCTTCATGATCGTCGGGCGCGATGCCGACGCCGCTATCGCTGACCGAAACTTCGACGCCCTCTGCAACGGGCGCCGCGTTGACGCTGATGCTGCCTCCTTCCGGCGTGAACTTGACGGCGTTGGACAGAAGATTGAGCAGGATCTGCTTGAACTTGCGCTCGTCGGCCGTAAAATCTTCCAGCCGCTCGTCGATTTTCAATTCGAGCTTCAGGCCGTGACGGTTGGCACGCTCTCTTACCAGCGTTACTGCATTCTCCAGCGCAATGGGAAGATTGAAGCTGCTCACCATCAGTTCCATGCGGCCGGCTTCGATTTTGGAGAGATCGAGAATATCGTTGATCAATGACAGCAGGTGGTGGCCGGAAGAGTGGATATCGCGCATGTACTCGGCTTGCTTGGCCGTGAGTTCACCGATCAGGCCATCCTTGAGTACCTCCGAGAAACCGATGATCGCATTGAGCGGTGTCCTCAGCTCGTGCGACATGCTGGCCAGAAATTCCGATTTGTGGCGGTTCGCCGCATCGAGTGCCCCGTAGAGCCTCCCGAGTTCCTCGCTCATGCGGTTCATATCCGCGGCCAGCACGCCCAGTTCATCCCTGTTCGGAACGTCTATGCGCTGAGAGAAATCGCCGGCGCCAATCCCGCCCAATCGTTCCTTTATCTTCCTGACCGGCTCGATGATGGACAACGAGATCGAATAGCCAAGAATGAGCGCGAGGCCGATGCTGCCGATGGCGAAGCCGATCACCGTCCATCGCGACCGAACGAAGGCATTGTGAGTGGCCTCGGCGTGCCCGACCATGTCGGCCTCGGCCTTGTTGACGAGTTCGTTGGTGAGTCGCTCCAGGCGGTCGGCAAGCGGCCCGGCCTTGCTGTGCTGGAGCTCTCGGCCTTCCGTGACCTTGCCGGTCCGGATCAACTCGATGACACGTGTCACGACCTGGATGAATTGCTGGTAATCCTGCTGGACCTGGCCGAGCAGCTCGACTTCGTCCTTGGCCAGAAACTGCAACCGATCCAGGTCGTACCCAAACTGGTTGAGTTGGCGCAGGGTCGCGTCGAGCGAGCGCTCGTCTGACGCCGAGACGGACGACGCAACGCTGTAGAGCTGACTGGTCGTGTCATGTTGAAGCTGCCGGTAAGCAGCGATCTTGCGATGAAGCAAAACCAGTTCTTCGCCACGGCGATTGGCATCGCTCAGCACCCCCAGACCCACGGCACCCACGGCGATGAGCAGTACGACGATTGCGAGAAAAGCGGCGAGCAGCTTTCCGTGGATGGTCAGCGGCACCCGCGCGACCAGCCGTGGAAGCCACTCGATCATTTTCCCTCCCGCAGCAGCGAGCGGATATCCCGCAAAAACTCCTGTGGATCGAAGCGCACCCCGAGGTACTGAACCCTCAGCGTGCCACCAGGATCGATCACCGAAGTCAGGAACGTGTGGTCGATATCGTCGCCGGGCTGCCTCTTGTAGTAGATGCCATAACGATGGGCGACATCGCTGATTTGTGTCGGCGTACCAGTGAGGAAAGCCCAGCCGGCGAGGTTCGCGCCATGCGCATTCGCGTACCGTTTCAGCACGGGTGGGGTGTCGGCGAGGGGGTCCACGGTGATCGCGGCAAAGAAGACCCTGGGTCCGAAATCGGAACCCAGACTCCTCTGCATGGAAACCATCTTGGCCGTGAGCAGCGGGCAGGTACTCCCGCAGCCCGTAAAGATGAAAGTGACGACGACGACTTTGCCGCGCAGCGCCGCGAGCGAAAGAGATTTTCCGTCCTGGTCGGTGAGGGTGAAATCAGGAGCGGGGCCGATCTTCGATAGCGGCGCATGGTCGTCGACCTGGCGGCTCAGCCCCGGGGTGGGCCATGCGGCCAGAACCGTAGCGAACACGACCGCAAATGCGAATTGCGACGTCTGCAAAACTGCCGTGCTCAAGCTTTCGGTTCCTTTTTTAGTTCGTTCAGGAAATGCCAGTCGCCGTTGCCCGTCCCCAGGAGAGCGTATATACTCTCGGTATCTATCCATAGGTTATCCCGCATGAAAACTGCAAAAATATTCCAGCACGGTAACAGCCAGGCAGTCCGGCTGCCGAAGGAGTTCCGCTTTGAGGAGGATGAGGTCGTGGTCAAGCGCCATGCCGGCGGCGTGTTACTCCTGCCAAAGCGGTATGTCGTCGACGATCTTCTCAAGATACTGCAGGACTTCAAGAGTCCCATTGAGCGAGGCAAGAATTCGCCTCCCCAGACTCGGAAGTTCTGATGCTTATTCTGCTCGACACAAACATTTGTATACACCTGATAAACCGACGTCCGGGATTCGAGGGAGTCTTGCGCAGACTGTCCGGTCGATCCTTCGGGGAGATCTGCATTTCCGCCATTACAGTGTCCGAGTTGAGTTATGGAGTGGCCAAGAGCGCGAGGAGCAGCGAGAATGCCGCCGCGCTGGACGAGTTTCTCTCTCGCTTCGAGTTGCTCGACTATCCGGTGGATGCCGCCGCAAGCTACGGAAGGATCCGTGCCGACCTCGAACGCGCCGGAAAGCCTATCGGCAACAATGACCTTCTCATTGCTGCTCATGCCTTGGCCATCGGCGCTCGGGTTGCGACTTCCAACACGAGTGAGTTCGAACAGGTTCGGGGCTTGAAAGTGCTGGACTGGCTGGCGTAAACCGGCCAGCAAACCAGCGGCCTTCGCGCATCGTGAATCGATCCGACCCCGAGTCATATGGGCTCCCGCAAGCTGGAAGTTGAATGGTTCACCCCTTCAACTCCTTTTTCAACTCGTTCAGAAACCGCCAGTCGGTGCCTTGGGCAATGATCTTCTGCGGACTGGATTTGATCATGCCCACTTCGTGCAGGCGCAGGGCGAGAAAGCGCAACGTGTCCTCCGGGTTCGCCTCGCGCCAGCGAGTGTACAAGGCGCTTTTCATCACCTCCAGCCCGATCGGATAGCGCGGCTCATACAACTTGGCCGCAAGAAACCGGGCAACACGCTCCGGCTCGGCGGCACAGATATCGGCTGCCTTGAAGATCGCCCGTAGCGCACGCTTGGTCGCGATCGGATTTCGTTGGGCAAAGTCCCGGTTCGCGACGACCATGCAGCAGAAGTACTGGGACCAGGGCCGATCCTGCGCAGTGTCGACGATCACATGCCCGACTTTCTTCAAGCGCAGCTCTGCGGGCTCCTGAGCATAGCCGACGAAGGCGTCGGCCTTGCCTTCGACGAACAGATCCATCGCGTTGCGCAGGTCCTTGCCGGTGATCCAGGTGACCTCCTGCTGCGGGTTGATGCCCACGTACGCCAGCATGGTCGAGAGCAGAATGTGGTCTCCGCTCCCGACGTAGTGGATCGCCGCCGTCTTCCCCCTGAGGTCCCGGATCGCTCGGACGCGTTCGCTGCCGAACAGTTGATAGCAACCCCCGTGCACCCCAGCAAGCACCACGATCGACTTGCCGGCGTCCAGGTGGGGCAGCAGTTCCGGCGCATTCCACATGGCGATGTCCGCCCGACCCTCGGCGAGCGCGTCGAGGGCCGTTCTGCTCCCCAGCGGAAGATATTTCCATTCTGTGAACCCCTCCATGGGAAGAAACTCCTCGGCGAGGTACTGTGGCGCAATGCAGATGAAGGGCGCATGCGCGAAGCGAATTCGGGTCGTCTCCGGCGGTGGCTCGGCGGCCGCCGACCGGTAATGCAGCCCGAGCAGGCTCGCTGCCCCCAGTACCGAGGTGCGTGTGAGAAAC
>JANOGH010000652.1:0-8659 GCA_031414075.1 Betaproteobacteria bacterium
GTCCTGCGAAACATTCGGATAGAACTCGCTGTAAGTGCCTTCCAGATACGTGTTGGCCACCAGCGCCGGACCGCCATGCCCTGGCCCGGTAACGTAGATCACGTCAAGGTCATGCTCTTTGATGATGCGATTCAAGTGAACGTAGATGAAGTTCAGTCCGGGGCTGGTACCCCAGTGGCCGAGCAGCCGCGGCTTCACATGCTCGATGTTCAACGGTTCTTTGAGCAGCGGATTGTCAAACAGATAAATCTGTCCCACCGAAAGGTAGTTGGCGGCGCGCCAATAGGCGTTCATCTTTTGGAGGAGTTCCGAGGAGAGCGGTTGAGTCATGGATCTATTCTCTGAATTCGGTGTGTTGGTTGATTTCGGCGCCGTCGAGAATTCTGATAACCGCCTTCGCGATGATTATTTCTTCGTCGGTACGGATGACGCGCACCTGGGTGCCGCTCGCATCGGCCGAAATGACCGGCTCGCCGGCTGCGTTCCTGGCCTCGTCGAGCTGGATGCCGAGAAAACCGAGGCCTGCGCAGATGCGCGAACGGATGACCGGTGAGTTCTCGCCAATGCCGCCCGCGAACACGAGCGAGTCCAGTCCGCCGAGCGCGGCGGCAAAGGCTCCTATCCATTTTTTGATCTGGTAGCAGAACAACGCAACGGCTTCGACCGCCCGGATATCGGTTGCTTCCCTGCCAAGCAGATCCCGAAGGTCGGAACTCGTTTCCGAAATGCCAAGCAATCCCGACTCATGGTTGACCATTTGATGAAACTGGTGCGCGGTCATGTGCTCGGTTTGCGACAGGTACCAGGCCAGCCCCGGGTCGAGATCGCCGGAGCGTGTACTCATGGGCACGCCCGCCGCCGGCGTGAAGCCCATGCTGGTGTCGATACATTGGCCGCCGCGAACCGCCGCCAAGCTCGCCCCATTTCCGAGGTGGGACAAGATCACCCGTCCTTGCGCGGGTTCGGCACCGGCCACGCGAGCGAGCTCTTCCATGAGGAACGAATAGGACAGGCCGTGAAAACCGTAGCGCTCGACCCCCTTCGCCTGGAAGCGCCGAGGGATGGGCAGGATCTTGGCCACCCGCGGCATACTGTGATGAAAGGCCGTGTCGAAGCACGCTACCTGAGGCAGACTCGGGGCCCGTTTGCCGAACAGATCGATCAGTGCAATCTCGGCAGGCAGGTGCTCCGGAGCGTAGGCGCTGTTGCGGCGTAGTTCATCCAGCAGTTCCTGCGTGACAAGTTGCGGCTCGCTGTATCTGGCTCCGCCGTTCACAACGCGATGGCCTACCGCAGCGATCGAAGCGAAACCAATCCGGCTTTCCAGCCAATCGCAAAGGAAGTGTGCCGCCGACCGGTGATCGAAATCGCCGATGCCGCGGCTGTCCTGCTGTTGCCGGGCGGGGTCATTGAACGTAAGTTGAGTTCCGCGCAGGCCGATGCGGTCGACTTTTCCGTGCAGCCCTCGCCTCGGCGGGTCGCCCTCCTGATACAACGCAAACTTGATGCTCGAGGAACCGCCGTTTATCGTCAGTATGTAAAACCTGTCATGCTCCAAGGCCAATGTTCCCGTCATTCTGTCCGGCTCCTATCGGTTTCCCCGGGCTGAAATCGCTTGTCCTGGCGCAGGTAGGTCTCGCTGTCAGGGAAGCGCCGCAGCGTCAGCTTTCCGAGTTCACCGCCCAAGCGCTCGGCAATGATGCGGCAAAGGGCCTCATGTCCGTGCAAGACAAAAACGACGGGACTCAACAAACCTCTCCCAGGGTAACGATGGGCTTCTGGCTTTCCAGGTACTGCAATGCATACGCCAATTCGCCCGGCGCATCGGCGTGTACAGTCAGGACCGGCTGGCCGGCGCCAACCTGCGTGCCAAGCGGTGTGTGCAATTCCAGTCCGGCCGCAGTTGCTCGCGGCGCACCCGCGAGCTTTGCCAGACGGGCCAGTCGGCGGTTGTCGATGCTGAGCACGCGGCCGGCATGGGGCGCCGTCACGACGTGCGTGTATGCAGAAACGGGCGGTTCACGCATACCGCCCTGTGCATCGCAAATTGCCTGAAACTTCTTCCAGGCTCGGCCGTCGTCCAGCACCGCGGCAGCCTCGTCGAGGCCATTGCCGGGGAGAACTGTCTCGGATATCTCGAGGATCGCGGCAGCAAGAAGTAGCGCCCGCGCGCGCAGGTCACGCGGCGCTGTCTTCTCTCCACGCAGCACCGCCAGCACGTCGCGCGCCTCCAGAGCGGGGCCGACTCCGCGCCCGACCGGCTGCGAGCCATCTGTGATGACCACGTGCACGTTCAACCCGACTTCGCGGCCGACGTCGATCAGCCGTTGTCCCAGCGTCTTGGCAGCGTCCTCGCCTCTTACTTTCGCGGTAGGGCCGACCGGGATATCGATGACGACATGATTAGACCCGGTCGCCGCTTTTTTGGAGAGGACTGAGGCCACGAGTTGCCCCTCGCTGTCCAGATCGAGCGAACGTTCGACGCGAATCAGGGCGTCGTCGGCCGGACTCAATCGGACCGAGCCACCCCACACGATGCATCCGCCTTCGCGTTCCACGACCCGGCGCATGGCAGCGACATCGAGATTCACGGGTGCCAGCGTCTCCATGGTGTCGGCGGTGCCCGCGGGCGAGGTGATCGCCCGCGACGAGGTTTTCGGGATGGTCAGACCGAATGCAGCCACGATCGGCACCACCAGCAGTGTCGTGCGGTTTCCCGGAAGACCTCCGACGCAGTGCTTGTCCACGACGATCGGTTCGGGCCAAGTGAGGCGATCACCGATACCGATCATGGCGCGCGTGAGCGCGGTCGTTTCCTCCAGGTCGAGCCAGCTGCCGGCACACGCCGTGATGAAGGCGGAAAGATGAATGTCGGCATAACGACCGGCAGCGATGTCGCTCACGATCGCCGCCATTTCAATGTCACCGAGTCGTTGCCCGTAGACCTTTGCGCGTACATGGCTCAAGGATTCCAGCGGCGCCTGATGCGACAGGACGACGCGCCCGCCTGCATCCGGTCTTAGAAGGCGCCAGGCTGCCTCCGACAATCCGGCCTCATCGAGATCGAGAAATTGTTGGTCGTGAACGACATTGAGCGTGGCGATAATGCTGCGTTTCTCGTAACCGATCATGATCCGCGACTGCGCTTCGAAGCCTTCCGATTTGCAGATGTGGCAGTCGGCGCGCATGTAGGTCACGGGTTCCTGATAAGTGTCGATGCCCATGCGCCTGACGCGCAATGCATTCGGGCTGTTTCTGTGAGAATCGGTCATCGGGTTAACGAATGTATGCCTCGGTGGCGTAACGCCGCATCATGCGGTGACTGTTGAAGTAGGAGGCGTTCTTTCCGATCGCGCCTTTCATCACCGCGATCCAGCCGCGCCGGTCTGCCGTGTACAGCGGCAACACCTTCTGTTCGAGCTTTTCATAAAGAGAAGCGCCGTCGCCGCCGTTCGAGGAATCGGAAGCGTTGCCGATCGACCAGCCGGTGATTCCCTCGATACAGCCCTCCAGCCACCAGCCGTCGAGCACGCTCAACTGCGGCACGCCGTTGAACGCGGCTTTCATTCCACTGGTTCCCGACGCCTCCAGCGGGCGCAGCGGGGTGTTGAGCCACACGTCGACTCCGGAGACCATGTCGAGCGCTCGCTCCATCCCGTAGTTCGGGAAGAACACCATGGGCACGGTGTCGGCGACTGTCTTGCGGTAGCCGTGCAGCCGTTCAATCAACTGCTTTCCGCCTTCGTCGCGAGGGTGGGCTTTCCCGGCCATGACGATCTGGAATGGAACCTTGCGCGCGATCGCCCTTAGACGTTCGAGATCGGAAAAGAGCAAATCGGGCCTTTTGTAGGCAGTCATGCGCCGCGCGAACCCGACGATGGGAAGATCGGGGTTGAACTTCAAACCCGATAACGCCTCGATGTGCTGGACCAGACGGCGCTTGGCCTCCAGATGCGCCGCCCATACCGCTTCGTCGGGTACCTGGTCGACGCGCACCAGCAGCTCGGGTTCATGGCACCAGCCGGGTAAATGGGTGTCGTACAATCGTGCAAAGCTCGCGCACGTCCAGGTATGCGGGTGCACGCCGTTGGTGACCGTATGTATGCGGTAGCCGGGAAAGGCACGTTGCGAAACTTCCGCGTGACGCTTGGCGACCCCGTTCACGTACTCGCTGAGATTGAGCGCGAGGCGCGTCATGTTAAGTTGATCATGGCCGGCAAGACTTTTCAGTTCGCCGAGGTCGATGAATCCGCTCATGACGCGATTTACCAGATCGTAGGAGAACTGGTCGTGCCCAGCTTCCACCGGCGTATGCGTGGTGAAGTTGCACAGCTCCCGCACCCGCGGCACGTCGTAACGCGACGCGGAGCCCGCTTCCTCGGCTGAACGCGTGAAGCGCTTGAGCAGCTCCAGCGCCAGGAAAGCGGAATGTCCCTCGTTCATATGGTACTGGCGGACGCGAAATCCCAGCGCGTTGAGCATCCTCACTCCGCCGATCCCCAGAACCATTTCCTGCTTGATGCGGTAAGTCTCGTCGCCGCCATAGAGATAATGGGTGAGCCGGCGATCATCACCTTGATTCTCGTCCAGATCGGTGTCGAGCAGGATCACCGGCTGCCGGCCGCCGAGATGTCCCTGCACTACATAGAGCCAACTGCGCACCCAGACTTCGCGGCCCTCGATAAGTACAGCAATCTTGGCCTCGGTGGCCGCAGTCCAGTGGCGGGGCTCCCAGGCATCCGGCTGCTCCGTCTGTCGGCCGGCGGCATCGATTTCCTGCCGAAAGTAGCCGGCGCGGCTGATGAGCGTTACTCCAACAAGCGGCAACTCGAGATCTACTGCCGACCGGATCGTGTCGCCGGCGAGAACGCCCAATCCGCCGCTGTACGTGGGAATTTCGTTTTGCAGTGCGATCTCCATCGAGAAATAGGCGATCCGCGATTGATGCAGGAATTCTTCAAGCATGGTTGTGGCGCCTCAGCCCAGATCCACCATTCGCTTCGGCGTAAGACGATGCTCCCCCGGGTGGTCGTGGAATATGCGCGTGGCGTCGACCACCATCGGAGCCACGATGAACGCGGAGAATGCACCGAGTGAGCGCCAGTCGCGCGCGCTTTGCGGCTTCGCGAAGCGGAAGGCGAATATGATGAACACCAGCGAGTTGATAGTGACCAGCCACCAGAAACCGTATGCCTGAGTAGACTCTGTGCTCATCGCTTGTCTCCTCCTTTATTTCCATGATCGTGGCCTGCGGACGGAGAATCGCCGTCGTGCGAATCTCCCGCTGCTTCGATTAGCGCGCAAATTGCATTCCCGTCGGGCACTTGATCGGGCATCTTTTCCCACAATACCAGCGCCTGCTTCATTCGCTCGCGCAATGCCAGCACAGCATCCAGCCGTTCGGTAGTCTCTTCGATTCTGCGCCGGATGATTTCCCGCACCATTGGGCAAGGCGTTTGCCGCCGTGCGCTTCGGCGAAAAATCTCCCCGATTTCGGATAGCGTGAAACCCAGGCTCCGCGCCCTTATGATGAATTGCAGCCGCGCGATATCCGACTCCGTGAACTTCTTGTACCTGCTCCGAGGGTCGCGCTGAGGTTTCAACAATCCCAGACGCGCGTAATAGCGGACCGTATGAGGGGTGACAGAGACCTCGCGCGCGAACTCGCTGACATTCATCATCTGGGTCCTGGAGCCCGATACATGCCACGCAAAACAACTTGCCAGAAACCTAAACCTGTAAGTTACGCACAGGTCAAGCCCTGGTTCCCTCAACAAGACTCTGAAAATGATCGCAGAGACCGTCCATGCTGCTGGTGCTCCAGATCTGCTTCTCCATCTGCCCCAGGGCCCGCTCCATCAGCGCCTGCTTCCTTACAAATAGCTCGATTTTTTCCTGGTTTTCCACCAATCGCTCGCGGAGGATTTTCTCCATCAGGTGGCATGGCGTTTTGCCGTCCTCCAGGCGACGCAGCATTTCCGCGACCTCCGCAAGACTGTAACTGAGGCATTGCGCCATGCGAATGAAGCGCAGACGCGAAACTTCGTTCTGGCCGAAGACCTTGTATCCGTTCGAGGGGTTCCTGTTCGGTTTTAGCAACCCCGTTCTTGCGTAAAACCTGACCACATGCGGCGAGATCTTCGCCTCTATCGACAATTCGCTGACATTCATGGTTTTTCCTCCAGAACTTATCCAACCAGAAGACTCGAACCTCCGCGGCGCGTGCTTATTACCGCTCGGCGCGGCCGACGGACCAATACCAATGCGAAGTAACCGCGAGGCGGGATGTTGTTTACCAGGCAGTCGGTGGTGTGACCGGTCAAGCTGACAGGTACTGCAGTTTGGCCTGCCAAGCGCATAGCCCGACCCGATAAAGGCCCGATTCCCGTCCGTGGACGAGGCACGGCTAATTCAATAGCCGCAAGTGAAGGAGGAAAAGAGGAGTTCGACTTCGTGGTGGTGGCCCGCTGTTGGATCGCGCCAATAGCAAGGTGGAAGGTCGAGGTGAAACCCCTACCAGTAGCGCTGGGTCCGGCTGGGCGTGACTGCGACTTTCGGAGGGCGGGGAAGCATCAGGTCTGACAGCAGCAGATGTGGCGGTGAGCTTGTCACAGCAGCAGGAATCCGCCCCCTCCTTGCCATCGGAAGCGTTTTTGCCGTGCTCATGTGTGCCATGGTTACCTTCGCCGTGATCGCCATGCCCAGAAACAACGCTGCCCCCCGCGGCAACGTGGCTGCTGTCGACAAGGTTCTCGCAGTCGCCGGCAAATGCATTGGCGGTCGAGATCAATGTCCAGACGACGACCAGAATCCGAGCTATGCGCGACAAGGTAATTTTGGCCAACTCTGTCTCCGAAAATGGTCGATGTTTTTTCCGGGACTACGCGGCAATTCGCGTGGGACGAATTGAGTATCGAGTGCCAGCCATGAGATTGTTGGGCAGCCTCAGCGACCGCGCTCCATCTCCTGCTCGGCGCCTTCGTGCTCCATCATCTGTTCCATCATCTTCTGCATCATGTCCAGGCGAGCCTCCACGGACTTGTGCTTTTTCATCATCATCATGCACA
Source organism: Betaproteobacteria bacterium (assembly GCA_031414075.1). Classification (GTDB taxonomy): domain Bacteria; phylum Pseudomonadota; class Gammaproteobacteria; order Burkholderiales; family JACQAP01; genus JACQAP01. The sequence continues at coordinate 7,068 of JANOGH010000652.1, forward strand.
TTCCCATGCCGTCGCCGGCGTCAGTCATGGATTCGGGCTGATCCTTCTTGGCCTTGGCCATCATGTCACCGCCCTTCATCCCTGCGCCCATGCCGCCCATCATCTTCATGCCTTCTTGCATGGACAGCATGTGCTCTTTCATGAGCTTCTGGCGTTCCTGCGGATCCTTGGCCGAATGGATCTTCTCCATCTGCTCCTGCATCTTTTTCATTTTATCCTGCATCTTTTCCATCTTCATTCCCGCGGGCTTGTCGTCCGGCGTGGGGGCCGCCTGGCTCTGGTCGGCGCCAGGATGGTGGGCGGCGTGATCTTCTTCGTCCGCAGCCTGTGCTAGGGGTATTGCAACGAGGGAAGCCAGGAAAATCGTAAACGTGACGCGGTTCATTTGAGTGCTCCTTTGAGAAAGCTAATTAAACGGCAGCGATGTCAGCATAATTCCCGCAGGCAAAGCAAACAAGCGAAGCACCCGCGGACCTATTTCGTCGTCTCCTGTTGTCCTGCTTGATCAAAACCGGTAGCAGCCCGTAACTTCAAGTCCCCACCGGACGCCAAATACTAACTTCAGCACTCAGGACGGCGGTTGACGTAGATCAAGGCTTTTGGTGGTAAAGGCCAACCTAAGTGCGGCTGTCAGGCACGAAATGCGACTTGTCGTAGGCGTCGATACGCACTGTCCGGCCTGCCAGTCCTGGCTGGCCCGGTTGTCCGAAGAAAAACATGGACTGGGCGCCGGTGCTGTCCGCCAGGTGATATTTCTCGTGGTGCTCCAGTTCCCCTCCGGGTTTGAGCATATGGGCCGGCATTCCCGGCAAGCCGCCCATCCGATGCTCCATTTCCGCGAAAACGAGCTGCATTGGTTAGGGCTCGTTGCGCCATGATGTGCATCGTTACGCAGGCGGAAAAGTAAGCCGCAAAAGTCGGCCAGCTACTTTGCCGGCTCCGCCTGTATCACCGTGAATGCCCCGTTTACCTTCTCGGCGACAAAGTTGATCTTGTCGCCTTCCTTCATCTGATCGAGCATCGCCGGGTCGTTCACCCGAAAGACCATGGTCATCGCCGGCATGCCGAGATTGTCCAGCGGGCCGTGCTTGATGGTGACCTTTCCGCTGGACTTGTCTACCTTCTTGACTTCGCCGTAGCTCTTTGGTGCGGCACTGTCCATGGACTTACTCTGCTGCGGTGTGGCGCGATCGTCAGCGGCGGTAGCGCCGAGAGGCAGCGCGAAGCCGAGGGTGACGGCAAGAAGAATTGATGGTGTGCGTTTCATGTGCTGCTCCTTATGCAAGGATGAATAGAGGAAATCGGTTTAACGCTTGACCGCGACCTTGCCCACCATGCCGGCTTCGAAATGGCCGGGCTGCAGGCAGGCGAAGTCGAAGGTGCCGGCTTTGGTGAACTGCCAGACCAGCTCCCCGGTCTTGCCGGGTTCGACTGAGGCCATGTTCGGGTCGGCGTGCTCCATCTCGGGGAACTTCTGCATCAGTGCCGCATGTTCTTTCAGTTCCTTCATCGACCCCAGCACCATCTCATGCTTCACCTTGCCCCCATTCTTCAGTACGAACTTGATGGTCTCGCCACGCTTCACTTTGACG
>JANOGH010000653.1:0-2797 GCA_031414075.1 Betaproteobacteria bacterium
GGTGAAAGTGGACATCGGCAACGGGTTCTTCATGGACGATTATGTGATGGAAAGGGAAGTGAGGCGCGAGGCACGAGGCGCGAGGTACGAGGCGCCCGACCTTTCAAGATCTAGAGCCTCGCGCCTCGCGCCTAGAGCCTAGCGCCTCGTGCCTCATGCGCCTCCGGTTCACCAAAATGCACGGAACGGGAAACGATTTTGTTGTCGTTGACGCCACCCGAGCCCCATTGGGCATCGATGCCTCGGGCATCCGCCGGCTGTCCGATCGCCACCTCGGCATCGGATTCGACCAGATGCTGGTCGTCGAGCCGGCGCGTAGCGCGGACACCGATTTCTATTACAAAATCTTCAATGCGGACGGCGGTGAAGTCAGCCAGTGCGGCAATGGTGCGCGCTGCTTTGTGCGTTATGTGCATGACAAGGGCTTGTCCGCAAAGAGCACGCTGCGCGTGGAAACCCGATCGGGCATCATCGAACCGCGACTCGAAAAAGACGGGCAGGTCAGCGTAAACATGGGTGTACCGATTTTCGAGCCTGCCCGGATTCCCTTTGTCGCCGAACGGGTTGCATCGATCTACACGCTTAAAGTCGACGGCCGGAAACTGGAGATCTCCGCCGTATCGATGGGAAATCCGCATGCGGTGCAGGTTGTCCCCGACGTCGATGCCGCTCCGGTGACGAGCCAGGGCCCCCTGATCGAACACCACCCGCGCTTTTCCGAGCGGGTCAATGCCGGATATATGCAGATCGTGAATCGCAGACATATTAAACTGCGCGTGTTCGAGCGCGGGGCCGGGGAAACGCTGTCCTGCGGCACCGGCGCCTGCGCGGCGGCGGTGACCGGAATCGCGCGCGGGCTGCTGGATTCGCCGGTGAAAGTGGACACGCGAGGCGGGGTACTCGAAATTGCATGGGCGGGTGAAGCGCAACCGGTGTCTATGACCGGACCGGCGCAATCCGTATTCGAAGGTGAAATCGAGGTATAGGAAAAGAATGAGACCTGAAGACGTTGCCCGTTACCTGAAGGACCATCCAGAGTTTTTCGAGACCTACGCCGATATGATCGGAGACATCTCGATCCCGCATCCGCACGGCGGTCGCGCCATTCCGATCTCCGAGCGCCAGATCATCAGCCTGCGCGAGAAGAACAAGGTCCTGGAAGCAAAGCTGCGGGAGCTGGTGGAGTATGGCGAGGAAAATGATGCCATCGGCGAGCGCGTGCACCGGGCTGCGCTGGCGATGATAAAGCCTGCGAACCTGGAAGCTTTGCTGCAGGTGCTCTACTACAATCTGCGGGAGGATTTCACGGTTCCGCACGTGGCCATCCGCTTGTGGAGCGAGTGGGACCATCCGCCTTTGCCGGAATTCGCACACAGCAGCCAGGAGGTGCGCGTTTTCGCCGACAGCCTCAATCAACCGTATTGCAGCCACAAGCCCATGTTCGAAACCGCCGAGTGGTTCGGCGAAGCCGGCGGCCTGCTGAAGTCGTTTGCCTACATTACCCTGCGCACGGACAGAGGTTTCGGCCTGCTGGCGCTCGCAAGCGAAGACCCGCAACGCTTCTACCCCGAGATGGGCACGCTTTACCTCAAGCGCTTGGGGGAATTGATCAGTACCTCGCTCGTACGGTTCTTGTAGATGTCCGTTCGCGACAGTCCACCTCCAGCCAAAGAAGAATTCCCGGCCGAACATCCTTTCGTCTCCGACTTCCTGTCGCATCTGATCCGGGAACGGCGGCTTTCGCCGCATACCGCCGCAGGGTACAGGCGTGATGTCCGCATCTTGCTGGAACTGACACAAGAACAGAAATCAGACCTTCAAGACCTGCAGATCCATCAGATCCGGCGCTTCATTGCCCGGCTCCACGGACGCGGGCTGGGCGGTAAATCGCTGGCGCGCATGCTTTCCGCGTGGCGCGGTTTTTTCAACTATCTCGCGCGCGATCACGGCCTCACGCGCAATCCCTGCATCGGCGTGCGACCACCGAAATCGCCCAAGTCGCTGCCCAAAGCGTTGTCACCCGATGAAGCCACGCACTTGCTCAGTTTCCCCCAGAGCGACCTGCTGGCTGTGCGCGACCGAGCGATGTTCGAACTGCTGTATTCCTCCGGACTGAGATTGTCCGAACTGACTTCGCTCAGGCAAGGCGACGTCAGCTTCGCGGATGCCACGGTGCGCGTGATCGGCAAAGGCAACAAGACCCGTGTAGTGCCGGTGGGCAGCCATGCTTTGCAGGCGCTTCAGGCATGGCTGCCGGTGCGCGAATCCCTGCCGCGCCGGAACGAATCGGCGCTATTCTTGAATCAACGCGGCGATACCATCAGCCCGCGCGCCGTCCAGTCGCGGCTGAAGGCCTGGGGCATCAAACAAGGCCTGCCCAGCCACCTGCATCCACACATGCTGCGCCATTCGTTCGCGTCCCACGTCCTGCAATCCAGCGGTGATCTGCGTGCCGTGCAGGAAATGCTCGGCCACGCCAGCATTTCGACCACGCAGGTCTATACCCATCTGGATTTCCAGTATCTCGCCAAAGTCTACGACGCCGCACATCCGCGCGCGAAAAAAAAACCTTGAGCCGCCAAGACGCCAAGAGCGCCAAGGAAAATCGATAAAGTAGGTGAACACCCAACTTCCTGTTCCGGCCTGATTTGCCGTCGACGAGACCTTGTGCCAAAGCCGATACACTGATTTCCGACACATTTCACATTTGGTTTTCTTGGCGCTCTTGGCGTCTTGGCGGCTATCCCGTTTTTATTGATGCATAAAGTCATTCTGAAACCTGGCCGCGAGAAATCTC
>JANOGH010000654.1:0-1934 GCA_031414075.1 Betaproteobacteria bacterium
GCGACTACGGCATGGGCAAGAACGCCGGCCGCGAGATCAAGGAATGGCAGGCGATCATGGATCACCTGCGCAGGCTGCCGGTCAAGGCCAGGGCAAACTGCTCCTGATCGCGGTGGATGAGCGCGCCGCAGAGGTGCGGGCGATCAAAGTGGGCTGAACATGAAACCCACACGCACACAAAATCTCATCGCCGCAGCGACGCACACGCCGGTCTGCAAGGCGCCGTGCGGGATATTCCGCAATTCCCGTCAGGACGATCTGCGGTTATGTGCCCATGTTTGGAGACCATTTCCGAGACCTCTTTAGAGTGCTGAATCAGGCTCTCTATAAATGGAGATTTGATCAAATGGCCAATGTTATTTTGGCGGAAACGACCGCGAGTGTTTCTGAGTTGAAATGGAGTTGAATATCATCGCCGATGCTCGCTTGAAGGACGGCAAGAAACTAGTGCGGGTAAAGCTCGATGGACTATAAGCTTGCTTTTCATCCCGATGCGCTGGCGGAGTGGCGCAAGCTGGATGCGACGGTGAGCGAGCAGTTCAAGAAGAAATTAGCCGAACGTTTGCAGCATCTCAATTCGAAGGTCGAGGCGCTCGATCTGCCCCGCCAGCGCGCCCGAAGTGCTGCCGCCTCCGGGCACGACGGACAAGGCCAGTATCGCCATTACCTGCCTGGGGACACCTTGTGCCTATTCGGTGGCGACATTCAGTGGGAGCACACGTGGAAGGGCTTGGGCGCACGGGGCCGGCGGTCATTTCGTTGTGCGACGCGACGCAGTATCATTGCGCACGGCCGTCCGTTGCCCAACATGCACCACCCAGAATCAGGAACCGACTGATGAAACTCAACGACACCAATCTTGCCCTTGCCCCGCAACAGGTCAGCCTCGACGTGCTGACCGAGAAGTATGCCAAGGACGGCGAAAAGACCATCGCAGACGTGCGCCGGCGGGTGGCGCGGGCGCTGGCGGCGATAGAGAAGGATCCGACCGCCTGGGAACCGGTGTTCTACGATGCGCTGGAAAAAGGCTTCATTCCCGGTGGCCGGATCAATTCCGCGGCCGGAACACAGCTCTCGGCCACGCTCATCAACTGTTTTGTGCAGCCGGTAGGCGATTCCGTCTCCGAGATGGTCGACGGCAAGCCCGGCATCTACGTTGCGCTGATGGAAGCTGCGGAAACCATGCGCCGTGGCGGCGGCGTCGGCTACGACTTTTCGTCGATCCGCCCGCACGGGGCGCTGGTGCGCGGCACGCAAAGCAGTGCCAGCGGTCCGGTGTCCTATATGCGCGTGTTCGATCGCAGTTGCGAAACGGTGGAATCGGCAGGTTCGCGGCGCGGCGCGCAGATGGGCATCCTGCGCTGCGACCATCCCGACGTGGAGGAATTCATTCACGCCAAGGACCAGGGCGATCTGCGCAACTTCAATATCAGCGTGGCGGTGACCGATGCGTTCATGCGCGCGATGCAGGCTGACGGCGACTGGGACCTGGTGCACAAGGTGCCGCCGGGCAGGGAATTGGCTGGCGCGCGCGAACGACAAAGCGCGGACGGCCGCTGGATCTACCGCACCGTGAAGGCGCGCGATCTGTGGAAGCAGATCATGGATTCGACCTACGACCACGCCGAGCCCGGCGTGGTATTCATCGATCACATGAATGCCGACAACAATCTTTCGTATTGCGAGAAAATTGAAGCTACGAATCCCTGCGCGGAGCAAGCTCTGCCGCCTTACGGCTGCTGCTGCCTCGGCAGTATCGATCTGACGCCGTTCGTATCGCACCCGTTTACGCCCAAGGCACGCTTCGATTTCGAGTCGTTCTCGAAAGTCACGAAAGTGGCGGTACGCATGCTCGACAACGTGCTTGACGTAACTGTCTGGCCGTTGCCTCAGCAGGCCGAAGAAGCAAAGAACAAGCGCCGCATCGGGCTCGG
>JANOGH010000655.1:0-2924 GCA_031414075.1 Betaproteobacteria bacterium
AGCGGAACGCTCAATCCCTGAAGTTGCCGGCGCGAGGCACTAGGCGCGAGGCACGAGGCACTAGGGAACCTCTGGAAATTTGCCCATTTTTCATTACCGCGAAAGCGGGGATACATGTTTTGTAAAGAAAACTGGTTCCCCGCATCCGCGGGGAAGACACATGTTCAGAGGTTCCCTAGGCACTAGGCACTAGAGTTCGTGCATTACACCTCGTGCCTAGCGCCTCGCGCCTCGTGCCTCGCACCTGAGTCCTTCCACCCATCGGTCATAGAGACGGTCGGCAACGCGGCGCATCGCGACGATTTTTTCCTGCATCCTGCTCGTCATCTGCTCGGCCGACTGCACCGCAGGTCTTGCCTTGCTCCCGGCGATCTCTTCCGCGCCCGAATCGCACCAGGACTCGATGAGCTGCTCGGTCATTTCCACGTGGCATTGCATGCCCAGGTTCTTGCCGACGACGAAGCCCTGATTTTCGCAGTTCCGGTTGCCCATGATGCGCACGCCGCCGGGAGGAATCGTGAAGGTTTCGCCGTGCCAGTGAAAGGCTTCGAAGCGCTTCAGACCGGTCCCGAACCACGCGCGCGCTTGCGGGTTATCGGCCACCTCGATTTCACCCCAGCCGATCTCCTTGATCGGATTGCGCCCCACGCTTCCCCCCAGCGCCTTGGACATCAGTTGCCCGCCGAGACAATGTCCAAGGACAGGGACATCGGCAGCCACGGCCTCGCGAATCAGATCGAGTACCGGTGCGATCCAGGGCAAATCGTCGTTGACGCTCATCGGACCGCCCATGAATACCAGCCCACTGAACTCTTCGGTGCGCGTTGGAACGGCCTCACCCCGGTCGAGCGCAACCAATTGCCACGACAAGTCGCGGGAATCCAGATACGTGGCAAAATAGCCTGGCCCTTCCGTGGGTGAATGACGAAATATCGCGACCGGCTTCATCAGCAGAGGATTCTCATGCGGTTCAGAACCGCGAATATTACGCGAGTATTGCTAGGGCTTTTTGCCCTCTGCGCGCCGGCGTGGGCGGTCGATATCAGTATCGTCGCGCTGTTTCCGGGCAAAGCCATGCTGGTCGTCGACAAGGCCAAGCCGCGCACCCTGCGCGTCGGCGAGACTTACGCCGGCATTACGCTGATCAGTTCGACCAGCGAGGAAGCCATCGTTTCAATCAATGGCAAGCAGCAACGATTGCACATCGGTGAGGGCGTCTACAGCGCGCTGTCCGTCCGGAGCGAGCGCTCCACCGTCGTCCTGACGCCGGACAGGAACGGACATTTCGTGTCCTACGGCAGCATTAACGGCGCTTCCGTCCGGTTTCTCGTCGATACCGGCGCCACAATGGTTTCGATGAGCGTGGAAGACGCACGCCGCGCCGGCGTCAACTATGTCGCCGGTGAGCGCGGTCACTCGCAAACCGCCAATGGCGTGGCGGCGATCTACAAAGTGAAGCTCGGCAAAGTAACGCTGGGAGACATCACCCTGCAGGACATAGACGGCGTGGTGCACGAGAACAGCGCGTTGCCCGTTGTATTGCTCGGCATGAGTTTCCTGGGCCGGCTGGAGATGCGCCGGGAAGGTGACAGCCTGACCCTTATCAAGCGCTACTGAAAGTCTGAACCGGAGTTCCCGAACAATTAGAAAAGGAAATTGAAGCATGATCTACGAACTGCGCATCTACCACGCCTTCCCGGGCAAGCTGCCTGCACTCAACGCAAGGTTCTCGAATCACACGCTGAAGTTGTGGGAGCGCTTCGGCATTCGTCAGGTCGGCTTCTGGACGACCGCGATCGGTGAGAGCAATAACGATCTGTACTACATCCTGGAGTGGGAAAATCTCGCAGAACGGGAGCAGAAGTGGAACGCGTTCGCGACGCACCCCGACTGGCTGGCGACGCGCGCCGAGACCGAAAAAGACGGCCCGCTGACGACTCACATCACCAATCTGATTCTGACGCCGACAGCGTACTCGAAAATGAGATAGATTCAGGTCCCGACGAAAATTCAGCCATAAGCAGATAGAAAATGGACGAAAAACTGATTTACAACGTAAATGTCGCCGCCCAGGACGTCCTGCTCAATCCGGACGAAATCAAGCGCCGCGTTCCCTTGACCGACAAGGCTGAACAGACCGTTCTGCAGGGCCGCCATGCCCTGGAACGCATCTTCGATCGGCAGGATCATCGACTGATGGTGGTCATGGGTCCGTGCTCCATTCACGATCCCGCCGCAGCCATGGACTATGCGCAGAAGTTGAAAAAAGTGGCGGACGAAGTGGCCGATACGCTGCTCATTGTCATGCGCGTGTATTTCGAAAAGCCGCGCACCACCACCGGCTGGAAAGGCCTGATCAACGATCCGCACATGGATGACTCCTTTGCTATCGAGGAAGGCCTGCAATTGGCGCGCGGGGTACTGCGCGACATCAACGAACTGGGATTACCAGCGGGTACCGAGGCGCTGGACCCGATCAGCCCGCAATACCTGGGCGACCTGGTAGCGTGGAGCGCAATCGGCGCGCGCACAACCGAATCGCAGACGCATCGCGAGATGGCGAGCGGTCTGTCGTCGCCGGTCGGTTTCAAGAACGGAACCGACGGCGGCCTGCAGGTGGCAATCAACGCGCTGCTGTCGGTTTCGCGCCCGCACAGTTTCCTGGGGATAAATCAGCGCGGCCAGGTATCCGTCATTCGCACCAATGGCAATCGTTACGGTCACATCGTGTTGCGCGGTGGCGCGAAAGGCCCGAACTACGACTCGGCAACCATGGCCGTTGTCGAAAAAGAACTGGCCAGGAACAAACTGCCGGCCAATATCGTCGTGGATTGCAGCCACGCCAATTCCAACAAGGATCACAACCTGCAGCCACTGGTGATGCTCGACTGCGCGCACCAGATCCTGGAAGGCAACCAGTCGAT
>JANOGH010000656.1:0-7027 GCA_031414075.1 Betaproteobacteria bacterium
GAGTGCATCGAAGGACAGCAACTCTTCGTCAAAACTGGGACCATCCTTCACCGTCATGGTACGCACCGAACCGATTTCGCCGTTGGCGCCGGACTGCAGCACATCGTCCGAAAACATCGGGTGCCACCTGTTCAAGCCGTCGAAGTCCTTGACCGCGTCCCAAACCCTCCAGATCGACGCCTTGATATCGACGCTTTGATGGGCATTCAGCAAGCTTTGTCCGGTAGCCGGAAAGCTGACAATGCCCAAGGCACACAACGCCCCCATTACGAGTTTCTTCATGAGCCTGATCTCCTCTCCAGAATGACGTTTGTTGACACCACGGCTCTTTGGCGATCGTCCGACCGTGTACGTGCCAGTATAGTCTCGGCGGTTGAATTTCGCGATCGGTGAACGGTAAACGCAGGAAACCGGTTAATCTTTCAAGTTCCTGTTCGGTCCCGCTTTTTCCTATCTCCTGTTTACCGTTCCCCGTTCACTGTTCACTGTTCACTCTCAGGTGCCGAGCCACTCCCGCGCCAGCGTTTCGTCGTCGAATACCCGGATGTCCGCACGAACGAAAAGCTCGGACAGCAGTGCCGTCCATACCACGGCATTGTCTTCGCTGAGAATCGCCACGCACCCCACGTCATGGGCATGTGCGCGGGTAAACCTGAGGTCTTCGAACGCAACGTCCAGGGTGTAACCCAGCATTCCGCGCAGATCCACCAGCAGGTCGACCCGGCCCAAATGCTGGAGCTGACTTTCGATCTCCTCTTCGAGCCGCCTGAAATCCGCGATCTCAAACCGGGCGAATACACCGACAACCGTCAGACTGCCTTCATGCTGGATAGTGATCAAATTTTCCTTTTCCGGATCCGGGATGCGAGGAGCTCGATGCTCAGGCTGCGCCCTCTGCATCGGGTCCGGGAGCATCGCGAGATGGGCTGATCCGTTGGTCCAGACGCAGTCTTACTTTTTGAAGTTCAATTTTTCGAAAAGGAAGTTCGCATACACGATGCGACCTTTGCTATCGACCGCGCGGCCATTGGCCTTGCACCAGGCGACCAATTCGGCAGGCTTGATATTCATTTGCGTGGGGGAGATTCCCTCTGCGCGCAGGCCCTGAAGTTGCTGGTTGTAGTCCTTCATGAAGGCGCCATAGTCACTCGGCAGCGCTGCGCCATCGACACACGCGGCGCGGTATTCGAAGTAGTCCACCCGTGATACGAACCCTATGACTGCTGCTTTCCTGACTGCCACTTGCTTGACTGCTGCCTTCTTGACTGCCGCCACCTTTGCCATGACCAAACCTCCTCTAAGTTCTCACTATATGCTCCTTTCTTACCAGCGGCTGGAATTGTACGCCTGCGGGAACTCAGGAACCGCAATGGGAGTGAATGGTGAATGGGTCACTCCAGGGGCGCAAACACACGCTTCATCGCATTGACTCGCGCGACGTACGCCTGGACATCGTGGTCCCCGCAGCGCTGACCCGAATTCAGGCGAAACCGGCGCCGGGCGTAAATCTCGCCTGCTCCCGCACCGCATAAGTGAATTACCGCCGCCAGATCCTGCTGTTGCTGAAACGTCGCGTTTGCGATGCGAAGGCGCTTGCGTATGTTCGCGATATTACGATCCAGGTAGGCGGACGTAAGCTCGACGGCGTGCGTCGGCACGACCCGCGTATAGAGACTGTTGAACCAGCATGAATCGGGGTCGTTCCAGGGTCCATCCTCCGCGACAACGTGATCATGGATGCAGTAACGCCTCGCCTCGGCAAATGTCCCAGCGGTAATCTGATACATCCCGACCGCGCTCGACGCCGGTCGATACAGCTCGAATGGCTCCCGCCTCAACGACCAGCGCCAGTACGTCCGCACCACCGGATTGCCGGACCCCTCCACCTGCGCGAGCGCAGCCAGTAGATCGGCCGTGATGACATTCGTTGCGTGCGCCCGAAAAATGGGGGCGTACTCGCGCCACGTCTCGTAAGGGGTCTTGTAAAGCACCCCGCTCAGGGGAAAGAGCAGCTCCGAGGGCTTGCGCATGACCTGGTAGGCCCAGTTGAGTGCAAGCCAAAGCATGAAGGCGAAAGCAAAGCCGACCAGAACCTGGGTGGAAGGCGACAAGCGCTGAAACACGCGCCACCAGCGTCGACGCAAGCGCGGCCCCGGCCAGAATCTTGAGAGGCTGAAGCGACGCTTGCGCTTCCTCCGGGGCTTGCGTTTGGTTGCGGGAGCGGCGATTTGGCGCGGCACAAAGAGAAGTCTGTTACGTCAGCGAGAAAGCGGACATGATCGTCTCTTGCCCATTTCAACGACTTGCGGCACCAATCGATCCGGCACAGGTCTCGTCACTTGACCGGCAGTACATGCACGTGCGCATGGCTCAAGCTCACGTGAAGACGGCGCAGTTGCGCAAGCGGCCACCAATCGTAAAGGAAAATCTGCATCGGGCGCCACATTGCGACCCAGCCAACGATCGTCAGGCTTTCGCGCAGGATGGTGGAGAATGGTCCGCTGGTAAGCTGGCTAACCGCGTCGGCGGCGAGCAGGCACGCCGCCACGAAGCTGAAGCCGATCGCGAGGCTCGCGCGTCCGCGTCGCAACAATTGATTGAGTTGGTGGCGCGTAAGTTCGGCCTTGTAATGGAAAAAGTTGTGAATTGCTTCCATGGCGAGCGCAGTTGGATCGGTCTCTCGCGGCGGTTCCTCCAGGTGGATGGTGATATGGAACCGGCCGCCGGGCGGGAATTCCTGCGCCCAGCTCTCGATGAACGCCTCCGCCTCGGGATCGAGATCCCGGTTGAGGAAGGGGGTCGGATCCATCGAGTTGAACAGCTGCGCGAGCTGGCGAATGCGCAGCTCGAGGCGGTGAGTGGGAATGGGACCGGTTTTCATGGAAGCGGGCAATGATGGCGCGCTGGCGGCGGCTCAGGAGCCTTGCAGCCCTGCCTGAGAATTCGCGCCAAGCACGACAAATGGGTTGATTGTCGCATGCCCTGAAAGGTCGGGACTGGGCGAAGCGTTCGGAAATCGGCGTCCGATCTGACAGACACTGCTGGTGGAATGATGATGCGTTATCCAGGACGGCAACCGAAAACCGACCTTCGCTGAATGAGGGTGATTGGGATCGGCCCCCTCCATGCCGTATGATTTTGCGTTGAGTACAATCGCGCCGAGAGCAGAAATTGCCTTTCCACGCTGCCTGGACAGGGGGAAACCCGTGAAGATCAAGAGCATCGAAACACTGGCCTGCGATGCAGGCTGGCGCAACTACCATTTCGTCAAACTGACGACAGACAACGGCATCGTCGGGTGGAGCGAATTCGACGAAGGGTTCGGGGCGCCCGGTGTCGGCACTGTTATTGAACGGCTCGCCGGACGAGTCGTCGGCCAGGATGTCGGCGCGCACGAGCGCATCTACGCCGAGCTGTACTGCGCGACCCGGCCGGCGGCGGGAGGCATCGTGGCGCTTGCCATGGGGGCGATCGAGAATGCCATGCTCGATGCGAAAGCGAAGGCACTCGGCGTGCCCGTCTACCAACTGCTCGGCGGGAAGATCCGTGACCGCATCCGGGTGTACTGGTCTCACTGTGCCACCTGGCGCATCTTCCAGCCCGCCTACTACACCCCGGCAATTACGAACCTCGAAGGCGTCAAGTCGATCGGCCGCGAAGTGCGCGAGAAGGGCTTCGGCGCGCTCAAGACGAATATTTTCCTCTACGACGCGGACGGCGGAAACGCGCGAGGATGGGGACCGGGATTTGCGATGCCGTTCTTGCCCGAACTCAACGTCGACCGCACCATTCTTCGCAATCTGCGCCGGCACCTGGAAGCCCTGCGCGAGGGCGCGGGGCCGGACATCGAGATCCTGCTCGATCTGAACTTCAACGCGAAGACCGAAGGCTACCTCGCGATCCTGCGCTCCCTTGCGGATTTCGACCTTTTTTGGGTGGAAATCGACAGCTACAATCCGGCGGCACTTGGCTATATCCGGCAACAAAGCCCGCACCCGATCAGTTCCTGCGAGACGCTGCTGGGACTGCGCGAGTTCCTGCCGTACTTCCGCGAGCAGGCGATGGACGTGGCCATCGTCGATGTGCCGTGGAACGGTGCCTGGCAGTCGATGAAGATCGCCGCAGCGGCCGAGGCTCACGAGATAAACGTTGCCCCGCATAACTTCTACGGGCACCTGTGCACGATGATGAACGCCCATTTCGCGGCGGCCGTACCGAATCTTCGCATCATGGAAGTCGACATCGACCGCATCGCGTGGGACCACGAATTGTTCAGCCACGTACCGGAGTTCGTCGATGGCTATCTCGTGATGCCCGACCGGCCCGGCTGGGGTACCGAGCCCAACGAGGCCGCCATCCGTGCGCGGCCACCGACTTCGCGAGCGGGCATCGTTACCCGCAGTCCGAATGACTAAGGGGACCGCCGCGCGGGCTTGCCTCAGGCCTTTAGAACGCCCAGTTGCATCAGTACGAAGGCCGCCATGGTGACCAGCATGAGGCAGGCGACCAACCACAGCAGGAGCGTCGCAGCACGGCTCGGTGCAACCTCGGGCGGCAGCTTCTTGTGCCGGAGATACACCACGGCAAACGCCAGGACCGGGAGCATGAGGCCCAATACCACGCCGCCGAACTTGATCATCTGCACCGGCTCCCCCGTGGTGAAATACACCAAGCACGGAATCACCGTCAGCGCCACGACGAACCAGCGCTGGTAACGCAGGCGCGCCGGGTAATCGTCGGCGCGAAAACGCCCCATCAGGCGCATCATGTCGGCGAAGATACGTGAGTTGGCCGCTGTTGCAGCGAAAACGGTGCTGTAGAGCACCGCGATCGCGCCGACGTAGAACAGGACCAGACCGAACGGTCCCATGGTTTCGGTATACATCCTGGAGAGCACCGCGATCATCTCATTGCCATTGGGCACCTGGCCGAGCGTGTGCAGCACGCCGGCGCCGAGCATGTAGAACGCCACGGTTGCCAGGGTGTAGACGACCATGGAGACGAGGATGTCGCAGTGCATGACCCGTATCCATCCTCTGGCGCGACGGCGCCATGCATCGCTGTCTTCGCGCGGCCCGGTAAAGCGCGCGTAACCCTTCTCCACGCACCAGTAGGGATAGGCAGACAGCTCCCCGGCATTGACGCCGGTGATTCCGAAGACGGCGATCGCCACGGTGAGTCCCTTTTCCGGAAGCCCGAAGGTCAATCCCTCGGCCATGCGTGTCCACGTGAAATAGGCGGGATTGCTGGTCAGCACCGCAGCGGCGAAGACCGTCATCAGCGTGAACAGGACCACCATCCACACGGCGAGGAATTCCACGCGCTGGTAGGACCCCTTGAGCAGCACGGCCAGCGTCACTCCCGTGAGAATCACGACCCAGACGCCGATGGGAACGCCCGGGACGAACAGCGCCATGACCTGGGCGAGGCCGGCGTACATGGCCCCGATCAGCGTGAGCGACAGCACGATGATGAGGCCCCATGTCCATACGACCCAGTTGACGTTCAGGGCACGCGGTCCCGGAAAATGGTCAAGCGCCTGTAGACCGGTTTCGCCCGTAGCGATCGTGTAACGGCCCCACACAGCCTGCACGATGGTCTTGACCACGCAACTGAACAGGATGGCCCAGAGCATGACGAAGCCGACCTCCGCGCCCAGGCGCGTGGTGGCGATCAACTCTCCCGTGCCCACGATGGCCGCCGTCAGCAGCTGGCCGGGGCCGATGCGGCGAAGCATCCCGCGCAGTGACTTTGGCGGTTCCTCGATGCATGTCGCATCGTACGAATACGGATCCGCGACGACTGCGCCCTTGTCCGATACGCTCATGGTTGCCGTCCTCTCCGCAATTTACCGCGCGACCGCGAACCGACGGATCTTGTCTTCGTCGAGCTCCACACCGAGTCCCGGCTTGTTCGGCACCGCCATGCAACCGTCCGCAGGATCGAGCTTGACCGGCTCTGCCAGATACCACTGGAAGAGGTCGCTGCTGAAGCCCGGCAGGTCGTGGAACACTTCCACGAACGGGCAATTCGGAATGGCGGCGCATAGATGCAGGTGGGCGATGAACCCCAGTCCGCCGTTGCCGTGGTGCGGGGCACAGAGCTTGTGATGCATCTCGGCATAGGCGCAGGCTTTGCGAATCTGCGACATGGTTTCGCCGACCATCGCCTCGGGCTGCAGAATGTCGTAGCAGTTGCGATCGACCAGCCAGCGATACTCGTGCAGTCCGAGATTGTTCTCGCCGCCCGCGATAAGGATGTCCACGGCATTGCATAGCCGCGTGAGATTGTCAAAGTCGTAGCGATCGAGTGGTTCCTCGAGCCAATACACGCCGAGCCTTTCCAGCTCGCGCGCCGTCTTCAAGGCCCGCTCAAAGCTCCATACCGGTCCGCGGTCAGGTTGCTGCGTGCCGGGTAGCTGCGCCTGATTCGCATCGACCAGCAACGTGAAATCCTCGCCGACGGCGCGCCTCACGGCCTCTATCTGCGCGATATCCTCCTTCACGGTTGCGCCATGGATGCGCAGTTTGGTGGCACGCCAGCCATCGGCTTTCACTTTCAGGATGTCGTCGACGCGGCGCTCGGGTGAACCGACCTCGATACAGGAGGCGTAAGCGGGAACGCGATCCCGGTAGCCGCCCCACAGCTTGTAGACGGGCTGGCCGCAGGCCTTGCCGATGATGTCCCAGAGCGCGATCTCGACGCCCCAGGCCTCGCCCGCGCCACGGAAGATGTGGGCATGACGCTCCAGCGCAAAAGGGTCCTGACCAATGAGCTGTGGCTTGATCCACGACTCGATCTTCGGAGAGATGGCATAGCCGGGAGAGCCGAGGCCGACAATGCCCTCGTCGGTGAACACCTTGACGATCGTGCCGCCATAGCGGCGCCATTCGCTGCCCGGCGCCCATGCCGGCTTGAGCGGCGCGGCCAGTTCCGGCCCCGCCAGGTCGAGAACCTGAATGTCGGTAATCTTCACGCGCTCCTCCGCCCGGTCGGTTATTACCGAATCACTCTATTGAGCGTTCCG
>JANOGH010000657.1:0-1746 GCA_031414075.1 Betaproteobacteria bacterium
ACCAAGAAGTCGACGCAGACGAAGCGCAAGCTGCGCGGCACCACCAACGTTCACGACAGCGACAAGCGGGCCGTCCGCATGATGCTGCCGTACTCGGGTTGAGGAGCGCGCCATGCCAAGAGTCAAACGCGGAGTAACGGCGCGCGCGCGCCACAAGAAGGTCCTCAAGAAGGCCAAGGGGTTCCGCGGCCGCCGGGGCAACGTTTTCCGCGTCGCCAAGGAAGCGGTGATGAAGGCGGGACAGTACGCCTACCGCGACCGCCGCAACCGCAAGCGCGACATCCGTGCGCTCTGGATCACGCGCATCAATGCCGCCGTGCGCGAGCTGGGCATGAGCTACAGCGCGTTCATGGCCGGCATGAAGAAAGCCAAGATCGAGATAGACCGCAAGGTGCTGGCAGATCTCGCGGTGCTCGACAAGCCTGCGTTCGCCAAGATCGCAGGCCAGATCAAGGCGAGCCTCGCTCACTGACCCCGGCCCTGGCAGGGGCAAAAGGCGGGGCATGGGGATGCAAGACCGTGCCGGTATGAACGACCTCGACGCCATCGTCGCACGCGCGGCGCAAGAATTTGCCGCCGCCGCCGATCCTGCGTCGCTCGAGAACGTCAAAGCGCGATACCTGGGGAGGACGGGAGAACTGTCTGTTTTTCGTTCTTCTCTGGGTTCTTCTACCCCTGAGGAGAAAAAAGCGGCAGGGGTGGCATTCAATTCCGCCAAACAGCGGATCGAGTCCGCTCTCGATCGGCGCCGTGCCGATCTGGCGCTCGCGAAGATGGAAGCGCGGCTCGCCGAGGAGGCGCTGGATGTCACGTTGCCGGGCCGCGGCCGCGGCCGCGGCGGGCTGCACCCGATCAGCCGCACCTGGCAGCGCGTCGAGGAGATCTTCGGCTCCATCGGCTTCGAGGTGGCCGACGGTCCGGAAATCGAGACCGACTGGTACAACTTCACCGCGCTGAACAATCCCGAGAATCATCCGGCGCGCTCGATGCAGGACACGTTCTACGTGGACCTGAAGGATGCGCAAGGCAAACCGCTGTTGCTGCGCACGCATACGAGCCCCATGCAGGTGCGCTACGCGAAGATGCACGAACCTCCGATCAAGGTGATCGCGCCCGGCCGCACCTACCGCGTGGATTCGGACGCGACCCACTCGCCGATGTTCCACCAGGTCGAGGGCCTCTGGATCGACGAGGACATCAGCTTCGCGGACCTGAAAGGCGTGTACACCGATTTCCTGCGGCGCTTCTTCGAATCCGACGAGCTTGAAGTGCGCTTCCGGCCGTCCTATTTCCCGTTCACCGAACCTTCCGCGGAGATCGACCTGCAGTTCGGCTCCGGCCCGCTGAAAGGTCGCTGGCTTGAACTGTCCGGCGCGGGACAGGTGCACCCGCAGGTGGTGCGCAACTTCGGCCTCGATCCGGAGCGCTATATCGGCTTTGCTTTCGGCTCGGGCCTTGAGCGCCTGACGATGCTGCGCTATGGCATCGACGACCTGCGCCTGTTCTTCGACGGCGACCTGCGTTTCTTGAGGCAATTCTCGTGAACGTTCCAGAGAATTGGCTTCGGGATTTTGTGGATGTAAGAATAACCACGGAAAAACTCGCCCACCTCCTGACGATGTCGGGACTCGAAGTCGAGTCCTGCGCGCCGGTGGCGCCGCCGTTCAGCGGCGTGGTGGTGGGCGAGATCCTGACTGTCGAGCGTCATCCAAATGCCGACAAGCTGACAGTGTGCACGGTCAACGC
>JANOGH010000658.1:0-7352 GCA_031414075.1 Betaproteobacteria bacterium
GGAGTGATGCGGATTACTTGGGATCGATCTTCTGAACCTTGGCCTTGGCGCGCAGGTCTGCGATATAGTCGTCGCGCAGCTTGGTCGCCAGTTGCTGCTGGATCTGCTGCTTCACTTTGTCGTAGTCCGGGAAGGGAACCGACTTGACGTCTTCCAACTCGATAATGTGATAGCCGTAATTGGTTTTCACCGGTTCTTTGGTCCGTTCGCCTTTTTTCAGCGCCTTGAGTGCTTCACCGAAAGGTTGCACGTAGCCTTCCGCTTCGCTCCAGTCCAGTTCACCTCCTTGTTCCTTGGTGCCGGTGTCTTCCGATTTTTCCTTGGCGATTGCCGCGAAATCTCCGCCCGCTTCGAGATCGGCGATGATCTGCTTGGCGTCAGCCTCCTCTTTCACCAGGATATGGCGTGACTTGTATTGCTTGCCTGTTTCGCCGCCATTTTCGGCTTTCACACGCTCGTACTCCTTGCGCCCGTCGGCTTCGGTCGGCATGAGCTTCTTGCTCAGATCGTCGATCAGGACGGCGAGAATGATCTGCTGCCTGGCCAGATCGAGCTGGGTCTGGTAATCGGCGTTCTTGTCGAGCTTGCGTCTGACTGCTTCCTGATAGAGGATTTCCCGGGTGATCAGGATTTCACGCACGTTATTGCGGAATTCCGGGGAGTCCTGCAGGGGCTGTTGTCCCGGCTGTCCCTGTTGTGCCTGTGACTGCGCCAGCTGCGACTTGGCGACGAAATCCAGCCGTGCTTGCGGAATGCCAATGCCGTTCACGATGGCGATGTTCTTCTGTTTGCTTTCCGATTTGGCTGCCGGTTTGGAGTCGGCCGTATTCTTCGGCTTGTTCTGCGTTTTGTTCTCTGCGGCGTATGCTGCGGTGGTTGTAGCAAAACAGGCTGCCAGTAGCGCTAGCAGGACATGATGATTGACCGATTGCATTGCAGTTCCTTTGGTGACGGGAGTTGAACTCTGGGCTGGGTGTTTGTGCTTGTTGTCGGCTTCAGCGTTCAACCCTTGGCTGAAGTTCCCACTTCCTCTTCGGGCGCATAGGCGCGTATCGCCAGTGCATGAATTCGTTTCGGCATCAGGTCGGACAATGCCTCGTAGACCAGCCGGTGCCGGGCAACGGCGTTTTTGCCGGCGAATTGCCGCGATACGATCACCAGCTGAAAATGCCCTCCGCCATCTTTCGCGCCCGTATGGCCAGCGTGTTCGTGGCTGTCGTCGAACACTTCCAGCGCGTCCGGTGCCAGGCGGGACAACCGCTCGCGGATCATCTCTTCCGTATTCATTACTTCGGAAAGACCTTGCGCAAGGGTTTCACGGTGACCTTGGCGAATACGCCATCGGTGACGTAGGGATCGGCGTGGATCCACGCCTTGGCCTCTTCCAGCGAACTGAATTCGGCGACGATCAGGCTGCCGGTCATACCGGCCGGGCCAGGATCGAGGCTGTCAATGGCAGGGAATGCGCCGCCGAGGATGAGTTTGCCGGCGGCGATCAGTTCGTCCACCCGTTTAAGATGCGCAGGCCGTGCCGTCGCCCGCTTCGCCTGGCTGTTGGGGATGTCTTCGCCGACGATTGCATACAGCATTATTTTTTTTCCTCGTGTTCCATGTAACGGCTCAGCATCATGCCCTGAGCCACGATGAATACCAGCATCAGTCCGAATCCGCCGAACAATTTGAAATTGACCCAGGTCTCGGTCGGAAAGTTGAAGGCGACGTACAGGTTGGCGGCGCCCATCACCAGAAAGAACGCGGCCCAGCTCAGGTTCAGCTTCCGCCAGACCGGAGGAGGAAGGGTGATCTGCTTTTCCATCATGGCGCGGATCAGATTCCTGCGGAACAACAAATCCGCACCGAGCAGGATGGCAGTGAATAACCAGTATAACACCGTGGGTTTCCACTTGATGAAGGTCTCGTCGTGCAGCCATAGCGTGGCGCCGCCGAAGACCACGATGATCGACAGGCTCACCCAGAGCATGGTGTCGACCTTGCGATGGCGCAGCCAGGACCAACCGACCTGGCAGATGGTCGCGCCGATGGCCACGGCCGTGGCCGTGTAGATGCCCCAGAACTTGAAGGCCACGAAAAACAGCAATACCGGAAAGATGTCGAACAGGAGCTTCATGATCGTCAGGGGAAAATAACCGGCGGCATTATGGACTCAAGCGCCGGTCGGTGTCCAACCGGCGTCGGGTAAGATGGCGGCCTTGTATCGAGTGGCATTCCACGGAAGGAGTTCGCAATGGCGCAGGTAAAGTTGGTGAATTATGACGAGGCATCCGCGGAAGTGCGGGCGGTGTTCGACGACATCATGAAAACGCGCAAGACCGATTACATCAACAACATCTGGCGCGCACTCGCTTCGAATCCTCCAGTGCTGAAGCGCTTCTGGGGACAGATGAAGGAAGTCATGGTCAAGCCGTCAAGGCTGGATCCACTTACCAAGGAACTGATCTATCTCGCGGTCAGCATCAACAACAACTGCGATTACTGCATCAACTCGCATACCTTCGCCGCGCGCAAGCACGGGCTCGATGACGAAATGCTCGCGGAGCTGACCGAAGTCATCGCGCTGGCGAACGCCGGTAATCGCCTGACCATCGGGCTGCAGGTGGAACCGGACGAACGCTTCAAACCCAAGCATCCGGCGGAGCCGTGGGCAGTAGGTAAGGCTGTGAGGAAAAAGCCGGCCAAAGGCCGGCAGAAAAAGCGTTGACGCAAATACCCTACGTGCGTAGCACGTCGGAGTTATGGGCGTCAGCCCGGTACCCCTCTGGGGACCCTTGTAGGACGCAAAGTAACGCAAAGCGGCGCGCGGACACGTTACCGACGGAGTCGGCCGAGTGCGGGGAGCGCGCCGAAGCGCTGCCTCCCGCCCCGGATGGCTACGCCAACGCCGTGTCGGCAGCGCAAAGGACGGCAAGTGCAACGCAACGGATGAGAACGACAATATGGAATTTGAAGAAGCGGTTCGTAGCCGTTATAGCTGTCGTAAATATTTGCCGGAACCGGTGCCGCGGTCGACTATCGAGAAGATTCTCGATCTGGCGCAGCAGACGCCTTCCTGGTGCAATTGCCAACCCTGGCAGGTTGTGCTGGTCAGCGGTGAGGCGATCGAACGGTTTCGCGACCAGCTCTACGCGCATGCAGCTCAGGGCAATCCGGCCAAACCCGATTTTCCCTTTCCGCCGCGCTACGAGGGCATTTATCGGGAGCGGCGAAAAATATGCGGCGTGCAGCTCTATGAGGCGCTCGGCATTGGTCGCGGTGACAAGGCGTCCGCCGCGCAGCAGTCGCTGGAGAATTTCCGCTTTTTCGGCGCGCCGCACGTCGCGCTGATTACCACCGCGGAAGAACTCGGAGTTTACGGTGCCGTGGATTGCGGTTTGTACGTCGCAAACTTCATGCTGGCCGCGCAGAACCTGGGCGTGGCATCGATCGCGCAGGCCGCGCTCGCGTCCTATCCGGATTTCATCCGCGACCAATTTGGGCTGCCGGCGAACCGAAAAGTCGTCTGCGGCATATCTTTCGGCCATGCAGATGCTGCGCACCCGATCAACACTTACCGTACTGCGCGCGCCACCGAAGTGGAATCGACAATCTGGGTCGAATAAAAAGCGTCAGTCCAGCGCTGTCATGAATGCTGCAGACCACTCCGATGGCGATCCGACGCGAAAGCCGGCTGCTTGCAGTCGACGGTTCAACTTGAGCAGCGCCTTGTCGCGGGTCAGCAACCAGTCGGCCCCGGCATTGTATGCCAGTACCAGAAATTTCTGATCGTCCGGGTCGCTGCAGCGGGGAAGAGCGGTGGGACGAGTCGGTCGCTGATCCTCATGCCGGATGGTGCAGCGACCGATCTCTGCCAAGTGGTTATTTTTCTGCGCGTCATCCAGTCGAAACTGCGGATAGCCCAGCACTTTGTTCAATTCCTCGCAAGTGCTCTCGTTGACAACGATGTGGACGCGCCCGTCCCGGTGTGCCGCTTTCAGCGGCACGATCGACGGATCCTCAAACACCAGCCAGTCGATCCATACATTGGTGTCGAGCACCAATCGCATCGGAGAGGTCAAAACTTCTCGTAGCCGTGCAGGTATCGCCATTGTCCCGGCGGCAACTCGCCGAGCGCCACGCGGCCGATGCGCACGCGCTTCAGGGTGGTCACCTTCAGGCCCACGAGTTCGCACATGCGCCGGATCTGGCGCTTTTTGCCTTCACGCAACACGAAACGCAGTTGATCGCGGCCCTGCTGGGTGACTTTCGCCGGTTTGAGGGCGGCGCCGTCCAGGCTCAAACCGTGATTCAGCAGCGCGAGTCCCTTGTCGTCGAGCTGGCCTTCCACGCGCACGTGATATTCCTTCTCGATGGCCGAGTCTTCGCCGATCAGGAGTTTGGCGATGCGCCCGTCCTGGGTAAGAACCAGAAGGCCTGTCGAGTCGATGTCGAGCCGGCCGGCGGGCGCCAATCCTTTCAGATGTTCGCGCTCGAAACGCATCGATGGGTTGTCGCCCGCAAAGCGCGACGCAGGCACGATCAGCTTGATGGCTGGTTGATATCCCGGTTCGGGTTGTCCTGAAACGTAGCCGACAGGCTTGTTCAACAGGATAGTGACGCGGGAAATGTTCTCGGCCCGCTTGTCGAGCGTGATGGATTGCGACGGATCGATGCGCGTGCCCAGTTCTTCGACGCGCTTGCCGTCCACATACACCCAGCCGCGCTCGATGTATTCGTCCGCTTCGCGACGAGAGCAAAGGCCGCGCTCGGACATCAGTTTGGATACGCGAATTTTCTCTGCCTCATGAGGAAGTGGGGGCTTTGCTTCCTCTGGAGGGCTGGGGGCGCCGGCAGACCGGTGTGCTTCCGTAGGCTGGCGCAATTCCGCGGACTTTGGCGCAGCCGAAGTCGACACCTCGAGGGTGGATGCCGGCGCCGCACGTTTTGCCGGCGTGGAACCGCGAGCCCGCTGCGCGCGTTGGGCGCGCGAGGAAGGCGGCGCGTCCTTTTTTCGATCGGAGGCGCCGGTCGGTTTGCGCAGAATGCTCCTTCCAGTCAAGCCGCCGCGACCAACTCGCGCAACACATAGGGCAGAATCCCGCCGTGCCGGTAGTAGTCCACTTCGATCGGCGTATCGATGCGCAACAGGACTTTCGCCTCGCGCTGCGAACCGTCCTTGCGTCTGATCACGAGCGTCACGTCCTGTTGCGGACGAATCTCGCCGGCGAGGCCAGAGATATCGAAGGTTTCGTCGCCGGTGATGCCGAGCGAATCGACAGAGTCGAGTCCCTTGAACTGCAGAGGCAACACGCCCATCCCGACCAGGTTGGAGCGGTGAATGCGCTCAAAACTCCTGGCGATGACCGCTTTCACGCCGAGCAACTGCGTGCCTTTCGCCGCCCAGTCGCGCGATGATCCGGTGCCGTATTCTTCACCGCCGAAAACGATGGTCGGCGTTCCCTGGGCGACGTACTTCATCGCTGCATCATAGATCGACATCTGTTCGCCCGAAGGTTGCACCAGCGTGACGCCCCCTTCGATGCGGGCGCCGTCCGCCTTTGGCGGCAGCATGAGGTTCTTGATGCGCACATTGGCGAAGGTGCCGCGCATCATCACATCGTGATTGCCGCGGCGCGCGCCGTAGCTGTTGAAGTCGGCCTTGGAGACGCCATGGGCGATCAGGTATTTTCCCGCGGGCGAGGTGTCCTTGATCGAGCCGGCCGGGCTGATATGGTCGGTGGTGGCCGAATCGCCGAAGATTCCGAGCGCGCGAGCGCCCGCGATCTTGCCGATTGCTCCCGGTTGCATGCCGAAGTTCTCGAAGAAAGGCGGCTCGGCGATATAGGTCGACTTCGGCCAGTTGTACACCTGGCCCGACGCGGAAGGCACGCCGTTCCAGAGCGGATGATCTTTGGTCAGATCACTGTACAGCCGCCGGAAAGTCCGCGCGTCAGTCGCGTACTTCATCAATTCGTAAACTTCTTGCGAGGTCGGCCAGATATCGCCGATATAAACTGCCTTGCCGTTCTTGCCGATCCCGACCGGCTCGGTCATCAGGTCCTTGAGCACGGTGCCGGCGATTGCATAGGCCACCACGAGTGGCGGCGAGGCGAGGAAATTGGCTTTGATGTTGGCATGGATGCGCGCCTCGAAATTGCGGTTGCCGGAGAGCACCGCACACGCGATCAGGTCGTTCTGCACAACGGTTTCTTCGAGTTTCGGATCGAGCGGCCCGGAGTTGCCGATGCACGTGGTGCAACCATAACCGGCAAGATAGAAGCCGAGCTTCTCCAGATAAGGCAGCAGCCCGCCCTTGGTCAGGTACTCGGTTACCACGCGCGAGCCCGGGGCGAGCGAGGTCTTGATGTGCGGTTTGACCGACATGCCTTTCTCAACGGCTTTTTTCGCCAGCAGGCCGGCGGCGATCAATACACCGGGATTGGACGTGTTGGTGCAGGAAGTGATCGCCGCGATCAATACGTCGCCGTGCCCGAGATCGACCGGTCCCGACGACTGATCAGATTGCGTGGCAAAGCGCGTATTTAATTCCGCGGCGGGTTTGTTGTAACCGTTGTCGGATGTCGGTCGGGAGAACAGGTCGGAAAACGTGATCTTCAGTTGCGCCAGATCAATACGGTCTTGCGGACGCTTGGGACCCGCCAGACTGGGAGTAATCGACGAAAGATCCAGAGCAAGTTCTTTGCTGTAGGCGATGTCGCCTGCCCTGGGTACGCCGTACAAGCCCTGCGCCTTGAAGTAGGCGGCCAAGGCGTCGATCTCCTTGTCGGTGCGGCCCGTCCCCCTGAAATATTCGATGGTGGCATCGTCGACCGGGAAAAATCCCATCGTTGCACCATATTCCGGCGCCATGTTGCCGATGGTGGCGCGATCGGGAACAGCGAGGCTTGCCGTGCCTTCCCCAAAAAATTCGACGAATTTGCCGACTACTTTCTGTTGGCGCAGCATCTCGGTCACCGTTAGCACCAGGTCGGAGGCGGTGACGCCCTCGCGCAGCCTGCCGGTGAGATTGACGCCGACGACGTCGGGCGTCAGGAAATACACGGGCTGGCCGAGCATGCCGGCTTCCGCTTCGATGCCACCGACGCCCCAGCCGACCACGCCGATGCCATTGATCATCGTGGTATGGGAATCGGTGCCGACCAGCGTGTCGGGATAATAGACGCCATCTTTGGCGTGCACGCCGCGCGCGAAGTACTCGAGGTTCACCTGGTGCACGATGCCGACGCCGGGCGGCACGACCTTGAACGTGTCGAACGCCTGCATGCCCCATTTCATGAACTGGTAGCGCTCCTTGTTGCGCTGGAATTCGAGCTTCATGTTCAGGTCGAGCGCGTCCT
>JANOGH010000659.1:0-8200 GCA_031414075.1 Betaproteobacteria bacterium
CTGGCCTGCGTCAAGAGCGGCGTCAACGTCTTGCAGAACGACGTGGAGTCCGGACTCTCCGGTTTGGAGGACGGATCTTTCGACTACGTGATCCTGTCGCAGACATTGCAGGCGATTCGCCATACCGAGCGCATCGTCAACGAGATGCTGCGCGTCGGGCGCGAAGGCATCGTCACCTTTCCCAACTTCGGCTATTGGCGCCCGCGCCTGCAGGTCCTGTCGGGAAACATGCCGGTTTCCAAGGATCTGCCGTACGAGTGGTATAACACGCCCAATATCCACCTGTTCACGATCGACGATTTCGAAAAATTCTGCATCCGCCATCGCATCCGCATTCTCGAAAGAAAGGTAATGGTCGAGGGTCGTCCGGTGATCTGGATGCCCAACCTGCGCGGCTCGCTGGCGGTTTATCGTTTCGATCGGGCGGATCCTGTCACCTGATCTTCCCCGCATGACGCCACCTTCCATGGCCTCGGTGCTGTTCACGCGGCGCATGCTGATCTGCGTGTTTACCGGCTTCAGTTCGGGATTGCCGCTTTACCTCCTTCTCAATCTATTGCCGGCATGGCTGCGTACCGAAGGCATCAATCTCAAGGTGATCGGCGCATTCGCGCTGATCCAGTTTCCCTACACCTGGAAATTCCTGTGGGCGCCGTTCCTGGACCGCTACGTGGTCCCCGCGCTTGGTCGCCGCCGTGGCTGGATGCTGCTGACGCAACTCGCACTGATGGCGACGATCGCCTGGATGGGCACGCTCTCGCCGCGCGATGAACTGTCCTGGGTGATCTACGCGGCGACAGCGGTTGCCTTCCTCAGCGCCACCCAGGACATAGCGATCGACGCCTACCGCCGGGAAATACTGGCGAATGCCGAACTGGGGTTGGGAAACGCGGTACACGTCAACGCGTATCGGATCGCGGGACTGATCCCGGGATCGCTGTCGCTGATACTGGCAGATCACGTTGCCTGGCAGATCGTGTTTGCCGTCACCGCGCTGTTCATGCTCCCCGGCATGGCAATGACGCTGATGGTGGCCGAGCCGGCCGTGGCGGGTGCGCTGCCGAAAACGCTGCGCGAAGCGGTGGTGGAACCGTTTCGCGAATTCATCGGCCGGGCCGGCGTGCGCAGTGCGCTGCTGGTGCTGGGGTTCATCTTTCTCTACAAGCTCGGCGACAGCATGTGCACTGCACTCGCGACGCCGTTTTACCTCGACATGGGTTTTTCAAAATCCGACATCGGGCTGATCGCGAAAAACGCCGGCCTGTGGCCCAGTGTTGTCGGTGGATTGCTCGGCGGCCTGTGGATGCTGAAGCTGGGCATCAACCGCGGACTCTGGCTGTTCGGCGTGGTCCAGGTCGTGTCGATCCTCGGATTCGCCTGGTTGTCGCGCATCGGTCCGTTTATGGACATCGGCGCGTCGGAGCGAACCGCGCTCGCGCTCGTGATCGGGTTCGAAGCACTCGGCGTCGGCTTGGGAGCCGCCGCGTTCGTGGCCTATATTGCGCGCGCCACGCATCCGGCCTATACCGCCACCCAGTTTGCGCTTTTCACCAGCCTCGCCGCCGTGCCGCGCACCTTCCTCAATGCGACGACCGGATGGCTGGTCGAGCAACTCGGCTGGTTCGGTTTTTTCATGTTATGCGTGCTGCTGGCCCTGCCGGGAATGCTGCTGCTGTTCAAAGTCGCGCCGTGGAACGAGGAGAGTCCGGCTGCCGGTGATCGCGCAGGCAACGTGGGCCCGCCCTAGTCCATAATGCAAATCTCACCGCGGAGGACGCAAAGGACGCGGAGGAAAACCAGAAACGAGGGAAAACATGTGGGAATTAAAAACAGGTCCGCTGCCGAGTTGACCACTGATACCCGGTATTCACCCTCGAATATATTTTTGTTTTGCCCTTCCTCCGCGTCCTCTGCGTCCTCCGCGGTGAACGAGTTTTTCTTTTGCGGTCGGTTGGGTGATCAAAGTGCGTAGTCGTAATCGATGCTCAGGGGAGCGTGGTCGGAAAAGCGCTCGGTTTTGTAGATCGTTGCTGCCCTGGCTTTGGCGGCGATGCCGGGCGTGGCCATCTGGTAGTCGATGCGCCAGCCCACGTTTTTCGCCCAGGCCTGGCCGCGATTCGACCACCAGGTGTATTGCTCGGCGCGGTCGTCGAGCTGGCGGAACACATCCACGTAACCGAGGTGGTTGATTACCCCGGAAAACCACTGGCGCTCCTCGGGCAGGAAACCGGAGTTTTTCTGGTTCGAGCGCCAGTTCTTGAGGTCGATTTCCTTGTGCGCGACATTCCAGTCGCCGCAGATGACGATTTCGCGGCCGCCGTTTCCGAGCTTGTGCAGCGGATCTATGCAGCGCCGCATGAAGCCGAATTTGATCGCCAGGCGTTCCGCAGAGCTCGAGCCCGACGGGACGTAGAGCGATACGATGCTCAGATTACCGAACCGGGCTTCGAGATAGCGGCCCTCGGCATCGATGTCGGCAATGCCAATCCCGGTTACCAGGCGGTCGGGCTGTTTGCGGCAGTAGAGGCCAACACCGCTATAGCCAGGCCGGTCGGCGCAATGGAAATAGCCGTGGAATCCGTCCGGATTGCGAACCGCGTCGGTGAGATCCTTGTCCTGCGCCTTGAGTTCCTGCACGCAGACGACGTCCGCGCGTTGCTTCGCCAGCCAGCCGAGGAAGCCTTTATTGACGGCCGAACGTATGCCGTTTAAATTGAGAGTGACGATGCGCACGACCAGTAATGAGTAACTTCAGGCAGGAGTTCATCGAATTCGCGGTGGCCCGCGGCGTGCTCTGTTTCGGAGAGTTCAAAACCAAGGCCGGGCGCCTGTCGCCGTACTTCTTCAACGCCGGTCTGTTCAACGACGGCGATTCGTTGCAGCGACTCGGGCAATTCTACGCGAAAGCCGTTCTGGCCGCGGATCCCGGCTTTGACGTCCTGTTCGGCCCTGCCTACAAAGGCATCCCCCTGGTGGCAGCGACGTCGGTGGCGCTTGCCGAATTTGGGCGAAATCTGCCGTTCTGCTTCAATCGCAAGGAAGCGAAGGATCACGGCGAGGGGGGAATGACCATCGGCGCCCCGCTCAAGGGACGGGTCCTGATCGTTGACGACGTCATATCCGCGGGGACCTCCGTCCGCGAATCGGTGGAGATCATCCGCGGCGCGGGAGCCCGGCCCGCCGGGGTGCTGATCGCGCTGGACCGCATGGAGCGCGGGGCCGGCGCGCTGTCCGCCGTCCAGGAAGTCCGCAACCAGTTCGGCATTCCCGTTGTCAGCATTGCCACGCTGGACGACCTGGCTGCATTCCTCGACGCACGGGCAGACATGGCACAGCAGTTGCAATCAGTAGAGCGATATCGCAAGGAGTATGGTGTAGCCGCATGAAGCCGATTACCGTCCTCACCTGCCTGATCGCCGCTGCGCTCGCCCTTCCGGTGCAGGCCCAGCAGGCGGGTGTGCGCATGTACAAGTGCGTCGATGCCGCGGGAAAGGTGTACTACTCGGACAAGGTGAACCCGGATTGCGGCCAGAGCGTGGAGATGAACCGCCAGGGCGTGGTCATGAAAAAGAAAGAGATCGCCAAGCCTGGTCAATCGCCCAACGAAGCGGTGGCCGCGGTGAAAAGCACGCGCGAGCAGGAGCGGCGTGATCGTGCCCTGATGGCGACCTATACCAGCGAGGAAGAAATCGATGCTGCCCGCGAGCGCAGCCTGTCCTTGCCTATGCAAGGGACTAAAGCAATCGAGTCCAGGCTCGACAAGGTCAACCAGCAGCTGACCGCGCTGAAGAAACAGGCAGATGTGCTGGCGACGCAGAAAAAAAAGCTGCCGGCCCATTTGTTGGAGGACGTCAATGTCACCCAGATGCAAGTTTCCGGGCTTGAGGCCGAACTCGCACAGAGGAAAGCCCAGTCAGATGCGGTCCGCGCCCGGTTTGAAGCTGACAAGCAGCGTTTCCGCGAGCTGAAGAACCCGGGCTCGCAGTAGTCAGCCGAGCTTCTTCTTCAGTATTTCGTTGACCTGGGCGGGATTCGCCTTGCCCTGGCTGGCCTTCATGACCTGTCCGACCAGGGAATTGAAGGCCTTTTCCTTTCCGGCGCGGTAGTCGGCAACCTGCTGGGTGTTGGTGGCGATCACGTCGTCCACGATCTTCTCGATCGCGCCCGAGTCGGAAATCTGTTTAAGTCCTTTGTCCTGGATGATTTTGTCGACGCTGCCTTCGCCGGCCCACATGGAAGGCAGTACGACGCTCGTCGCGCTTGTGTTGGATATGGTTCCTTCCGTGACACGTGCGGCCAACGTTCTAAGAGTATCCGCCGGCAGCTTTGACAGCAGCTCGCTGAAGTCGATGTTCTCTTGGTTCATCTTTGCGCTGATCGGGCCCAGAATCCAGTTAACCAGCAACGATGCCTGCTTCGGAGAAGCACCGTCCAGAATTGAAAGCGCGGACGACGAAGCGCTGCGACTTGAAGTAAGTTGATCGGCCTGTTGAACAGAAATGTTGTATGCAAGAATTTTCTTATGCTGATCCTCGAGAGTTTCGGGCATTGATTGCCTGATCTGCGCGATCCATTCATCGGAAATTTCGACAGGCAATAGATCGGGGTCCGGGAAATAACGATAGTCGTGCGCATCTTCCTTGGTGCGCATTACGCGTGTCTCGCCGGAGTCGGAGTCGAACAGCACTGTAGCCTGCTGGATCTTGCCGCCATCCTCCAGCGTCTGGATCTGCCACTTGGTTTCATACTCGATAGCCTGCTGCAAGAATCGGAAGGAGTTCAGGTTCTTGATCTCGCGTCTGGTGCCCAACGCAGCGCCGGGCCTGCGCACGGAGACGTTGGCGTCACAGCGGAACGAACCTTCCTGCATGTTGCCATCGCAGATTTCGATCTCTTCCACAATGCACTGATAAAGGGCCTTGGCATAGGCGACCGCTTCCTCGGCCGAGCGCATGTCCGGCTCGGAAACGATTTCCAGCAGGGGCGTGCCGGCCCGGTTCAGATCGATGCCGCTCATGCCCTGATAATCCTCATGCAGCGATTTGCCGGCATCTTCTTCAAGATGGGCGCGGGTGAGTTGCACCGCAATTTCCCCACGCGTCGGTGAAGCAATAACTATTTTGCCGCCCTGCACGATGGGGATTTCGTACTGGCTGATCTGGTAACCCTTGGGAAGATCAGGATAAAAATAGTTTTTACGGGCGAAAATAGAGCGCCGATTAATGGCGCCCCCAACCGCTAGGCCGAAACGAATGGCACGTTCGACTGCACCCTTGTTCAGCACCGGCAGCACGCCGGGCAGGGCCATGTCCACGACGCTGGCCTGCGTGTTGGGCGCGGCGCCAAACCGGGTCGACGCGCTCGAAAAAATCTTCGATTGCGTCGATAGCTGCGCGTGCGTCTCCAACCCAATGACCAATTCCCAATTCATGCGATTAACCCTTCACCGCAAAGACGCAAAGGCGCAAAGGAAGGCACGCAAAGAAATGCGATAGATGATAAGAAAGGCAAAACTCTCAATGAGTCGCGGGTACGATTCATACGTATTTATCCGATTCTGTTGCTTTCCTTTGCGTTCCCTTTGCGCCTTCGCGCCTTTGCGGTTAGGCAAAATCTTTGGGTATCCGCTTGTGCCAGTCGGTCGCCTGTTGATACTGGTGCGCGACGCCGAGCAACTTCGCTTCCTCGAAATAGTTCGCCATGAGTTGCAGGCCGACCGGACGGTTCTTCGCCCCGAATCCGCACGGAATGCTCATTCCCGGAATGCCGGCCAGGCTGGCGGGAATGGTGTAGAGGTCGGACAGGTACATGGCGACGGGATCGGCCGCTTTCTCGCCAAAACCGAACGCGACACTGGTGGTCACCGGGCCGGCGATGACGTCGCATTGACGGAATGCCTTCTGAAACTCATCGGCAATGATCCGGCGTACCTTCTGCGCCTGGAGATAGTAGGCGTCGTAGTAACCGTGCGACAGCACGTAAGTCCCGATCAGGATCCGGCGCCGGGGTTCGGGTCCGAAGCCTTCCGCGCGCGATTTCTTGATCATGTCGTCGAGGTCGCCGTACTGGGCGGCTCGATGGCCGTAGCGCACGCCATCGAAGCGGCTCAGATTGGATGAACACTCCGCCGGCGCTATGACGTAATAGACCGGGATGCCGAGCGCCGCGTTCGGCAGCGAAATGGCCACCAGCTCGGCACCCTGCCTGACATACTCGGCCAGGGCTTCGCGAACGGCCTTCTCGACGTCCGGCTGCAATCCTTCACCGAAGAATTCTTTGGGCACCCCGATGCGCAGGCCCTTCACTGCGCGCTGCAGGTCGCGGGTGTAGTCTTCGCTCGCGCGGTTTACGCTGGTTGAATCCTGCGGATCGAAACCCAGCATTGCATTGAAAATCAACGCCGCATCTTCCGCGGAACGGGTCATGATGCCGGCCTGGTCGAGGCTGGAAGCGAACGCGATCATGCCCCATCGGGAAGCGCGCCCATAGGTCGGCTTGATGCCGGTAATGCCCGAGAATGCCGCCGGTTCGCGAATCGACCCGCCGGTGTCGGTCGCAGTTGCCGCCGGCGCGATGCGCGCCGCCACCGCCGCTGCGGAGCCGCCGGAACTTCCCCCGGGAACGGCAGTCTTGTCCCAAGGATTCAGCACGTTCCCGTAGTAGCTGTTCTCGTTCGACGAGCCCATCGCGAACTCGTCGCAGTTGAGTTTGCCAAGCGCGACCATGCCGGCGTTGGCGAGGTTCGCCACGACCGTGGCGTCAAACGGGCTCATGTAGCCCTTGAGCATGCGCGACGAGGCGGTGGACGCAAAGTCGCGCGTGACGAATATGTCCTTGTGCGCAATCGGCACGCCGGTGAGCGGCGTGGCCTCGCCGCGGGCGATGCGCATGTCAGCAGCCCGGGCCTGTGCCAGCGTGACGTCCGGACGCAGGTCGAGAAAGGCGTTCAGATCCTGATGGCGGCCGATTCGATCGAGATAAAGCTTTGCCAGTTCGACGGCGGAGACTTGCTTGGCAGATAGCGCACGACCGAGTTCCGCCACCGATTTCTCGAACATTCGGTACCCCTACTCGATGACGCGGGGCACGAGGAACAGGCCGTCCCGCTGGGCGGGCGCGTTCCTCATGTTGGCTTCGCGGTCGGGTCTGCCGCCGGCCAGATCCTCGCGCAGGCGCTGGCTGCCCCCGAGCGGGTGCGACATCGGCTCGATGCCGGCGGTGTTCACCGATTGCAGCTGCTCGATCAGCTTGAAAATCTCGTTGAGCTGGTCCAGCGTCTGTTCGGTCTCCGCCCCGGTGATCTCGATGCGCGCCAGATGGGCAATGCGTTTGACGTCGCTGGAAGTGAGTGGCATTTCCGGAAATCCTCTAGTCGGTTGCTGCGGATTCGGCCGCGGGATTTTCGGACACGGCCGTCCACACCGGACACCGCCCAACCTCTCCCGCTTTTTGTTAACCGCGGCAGAGCGATAGGGTATCATACGGCATTCAATATCCGCACTGCGGCAACACATCGGATCAAGTCATGTTCGGATTCCTGAACGGTTACTTTTCCAACGACCTGGCGATCGACCTCGGCACGGCCAATACGCTGATCTATGTGCGCGGCAAGGGCATTGTCCTTAACGAACCCTCGGTGGTGGCGATCCGGCAGGAGGGCGGCCCAAATGGCAAGAAGGTGATCCAGGAAGTGGGCCTCGCCGCAAAGCAGATGCTCGGCCGTACGCCCGGCAACATTACCGCGATCCGGCCGATGAAAGACGGCGTGATCGCCGATTTCACCGTCACCGAGCAGATGCTCAAGCAGTTCATCAAGAAAGTCCACGACACCCGCCTGTTCTCGCCGAGCCCGCGCATCGTCATTTGCGTGCCCTGCGGATCGACCCAGGTCGAGCGCCGCGCGATCCGCGAATCGGCTTATGGCGCGGGCGCGCGCAAAGTCGAGCTGATCGAGGAACCCATGGCCGCGGCGATCGGCGCCGGTCTGCCGGTCGAGGAAGCTACTGGCTCAATGGTAGTGGATATCGGTGGTGGCACGACGGAAGTGGGCGTCATATCCCTCGGCGGCATCGTCTATTCCGGGTCGGTGCGGGTCGGCGGCGACAAATTCGACGAAGCGATCATCAACTACATCCGTCGCAATTACGGCATGCTGATCGGGGAAACCACCGCCGAGGAAATCAAGAAGGAGATTGGCTCC
>JANOGH010000660.1:0-8157 GCA_031414075.1 Betaproteobacteria bacterium
GAAATCGCTGCGCCCGGCGAACAAACCCTTCTTGACTATGCCGTGCACTCCCCAGTTGCCATCCACCACTTGGGTGATGCCGGAGTTGACGCCGACCGTCAAATGCGATGGCCGCGCGCTTCGGCCAGTACCACGGATGTCTCAATCTGTCGCTCGGGGATCGACCAGTATTTTCTCAGCAGGCGGTGCTTCTCTTCGCCAATAATCAGCGCGAAACCGTGTTTTTCGTAGAAAAGGATTGCCCAGCTCGCTTTTGCCCAGGTGCCGATAAGGATGGGCTTCGTGGTGAGGCTGCGTAGATGCAGGAGCAATGCAGCGCCGATGCCGCGACCGCGGTGTACGGTACGCACATAGGCATGGCGGATCAGGGTTACATCGGCGACATCCTGAATTCCCATCACGCCGACCAGTTCGCCGTTCTCCTCAAAGCCCCAGAAAGTCACGCCGCCGGCCAATTCATGCCGCAGTTCCTGTTCCGGCATGTACGGTTCCTTCCAACAGTCGTCTGGAATCGCGCCGCGGTAGGCTTGCGCACCGTCGTTGATGATCGCGGCGATGGCGTCGAAATCCGTATCGATACAGGGACGAATCATCGCGCAGGCACGAGGAGGTCGGACTGGTATATTGCATCAATTGCGCGCTCTGCAAAATCTCACCTGATCCCCTGGTACCTCACGATGGCCGGCGACAGCGCCTGCATCCACTGCAGCACGGTAAAGCGCCTGTGCTATGCGGGCCGGCACATTTGGCGATGCATGCCAAATCCGAAGCCCGGCCTTCCCCTCATCCCTGATTGGAGAATTTCACCTTGAAGCTTTACGCCTCCCCCGCCAGCTCGTTCGCCCGCAAGATCCGCGTCATGCTGATCGAGAAGAATGTCGCCCACGAAGTCATCATGATGAATGTCTGGGAACCGAACGATTATCAGACCATCAACCCGATCGGAAAGGTGCCCGCGCTCAAGCTCGATGACGGCCGGGTCGTGATCAATTCTCCGCTGATCGCGGACTATGTGGACGGGAATTCTCCGGACCCGCGCTTCATTCCGGCGGACCCGCACGGCCGTCTGGAAGTCCGCCGCTGGGAGGCCGTGGCGGATGGGATCATGGACGCCGTTGCCGTGACCTTCTACGAAAACCGTTTTCATGATGAAGCCACCCGCAGCCAGGCCTATCTGACCCGGCTGCGCGGCAAGATCGACGCGGGGTTCTTCGTGCTCGATGGCTTGCTGGGCAATCGGCGGTGGCTGGTCGGGGATTCGATGACGCTGGCCGATCTCGCGATTTCCTGCCACCTCGGATTTCTCGCGGTGCGCATGCCGCATCTGTTTCCGCAGGATCGGTATCCGAATCTTGCGCGGCTTTGGAAGAGCATGGAAATGCGCGAATCGATGAAGAACACCGTACCGCCTCCGGCTTGATGTCCCAAAAAGGCGTCAATCAAAACTTGCACCGCAGAGGACGCGAAGGACGCAGAGGAAAAGCAGGAAACTATGAATGATGCAATGGAACTGTTCGACAGCCGATGCTTCACGAGTAGAAACATTCGCACGCAGCTCAGCAACTCTTCACCCGGCATTTCACCCTGATCTCGTCTCCTTTCATTTGTTCTTCCTCTGCGTCCTCCGCGTCCTCTGCGGTGATCGCGTTTGAAAAGCCCTGACAAAGATGACCGCCTCCTCCCCTGTCCGAGAACTCGTTCTCTCCCGCAACGAAGTTCGCAACGCGCTGGACCTCGCCACGACGGAGCAATTGCTCCGGTCGATTGCCGAGGCGCGGGATGACCCTGAAGTTCGCGTGATCCTGCTGCGTGGCGAAGGTGCAGGGTTCTGCGCCGGCAGTGATGTGAAGGAGATGGCGCAGGCAACGATGGCGGGGCGCCTGCTCATCGCCGAGCGCAAGGCCCTGTTGATGCGCGCGCTGGCGGAGCTGGACATTCCGGTCGTGTGCGCCGTGCACGGCTTCGCGCTCGGCGGCGGGTTCATGCTTGCGATCGGTTGCGACGCGGTGGTGACGGCTGCGGATGCGGTCTGGCGACTGCCCGAAGTCGAGCTGGGGTTTTTCCCGCCCTGGGGCATCGAGGCGCTCGTCCGCCGGGTGGGGATCGCGCGCGCGCGCGCTGGCTGGTCTGGGGCGCGAACAAGTTATCGGGATCGGAAGCGTTCGCGCTCGGGCTGGCTGAAGTCGAAGTCCCTGCGGCCAAGGTACTGGAAGAGGCGCGGGCCCTGGCAATGCGCCTGGCCGAACTTCCCGTGGCCTCCACGCAAGCGACCAAGCGTTTCTTCCGCGAACAGGCGCCGATGCCCGGGTTGGATGCCTTGGCGCGCGAAGTCTATCGGGAGAACTGCGAGGCGGGGTCCGCGCAAGCGGCCTTTGCACGCTTGGCGCCGAAGCCAGGCTGACCCAGCT
The DNA here is from genome assembly GCA_031414075.1 of Betaproteobacteria bacterium. GTDB lineage: Bacteria > Pseudomonadota > Gammaproteobacteria > Burkholderiales > JACQAP01 > JACQAP01. The sequence continues at coordinate 2,409 of JANOGH010000660.1, forward strand.
GCGCGATTGAAGGGGCAGAGGGCTGGACAATTCCCGCTATGCCCAAGCTAAACAGGATTGTTATATTTGCCGGATTACGCCGTCTGCCAGGTCTGATCGCCTTTCACTCCCGAGATGAATCCATCCGCATCCGACATTGGTCCGCTGATTCTTTACTTCTGCATCGGCATTTGGGGTTTGTTCCTGGCCTTCAAAGGACTGAAGACCCGTCAACTTATTTTCAAACGGGGGACGAAGGGAACCGACCTGAAAAACAGTGTTCCCCTGATCTGGGCGCAGATTATCGGCACCTTAATTCTTGCCATCGGCATGCTCGCTTACGCATTGATATACGCGTTTCTTGTGCTTCCGAGATCTTGATTCTTTGGCCGGTTGAATAATGCTCGACCTTCCGTTCGCGCCGAATACGGCACCATAGGCAATCGCCACCCTCGACGGGCGCACCGATCGAGTCGATTCATCTCACGCCTTCCTTCGCGCCCTCTCTTGCTTTTCCTCTGCGCCCTAAAAGGGTACTCCGACGTGCTACGCACGTAGGGTATCTGCGTCAACGCTCCTAACGCCGGCCCGTGGCCGGCTTACGCTTTCCGCTTCTTAACCCTAGTGCCTCGCGCCTCGTGCCTGCTGCCGCGGGCAGCGGCAGCGCCGTCTGGTACTTCACCTGCTTCAACGCGAAACTCGACTTGATGTTGCCCACCCCGGGCAATTTCGTCAGGAACTTGAGGATAAATTCTTCCAGCACCTGGATGTCCGCCACGACGACACGGATAAGGTAATCGGCGTCGCCAGTCATCAGGTAGCACTCCATGACTTCGGGTCGGCCGCGAATGGCATTCTCGAACCGTTCCAGCGCGGATTCGATCTGGCGTTCGAGCGTGACCTGGATGAATACGCTGACCTTGAGGCCGACACGCAGCGCGTTGAGCAGCGTGACGTAGCGGCTGATATAGCCGGCTTCTTCCAGCGCACGCACGCGGTGCAGACAAGGCGAAGGCGACAGCCCGATCGCTTTCGCCAGCTCGACATTGGGCAGGCGCGCATCCGCCTGGAGCAAGCCGAGTATTTTCCAGTCTATCGAATCCAACTGCAATTCCGGCATTTAATGCTTTCCAGAACGTCTATTTCAAACAATTATGCCTTAAATATGGATTTTTCATGGGCCAAACGAAACCCTGTGCTTTTCGAATCCGGGTAGCATTCCGCCTTGCAGAAAACAACAACCGGGCCGATTGAGTCCGGCCACTGTCCCACGAGGAGATGCAAGCAATGACCGACCTTTCCGACATCAGCGTTTCCGGCCTCTGGCGCGTGCTCGCCCAGGATCTCGACCCGGTCGAGACCAAGGAATGGCTGGACGCCTTCGACGCCATCGTCGAGAACGAAGGCGCGGAACGGGCGACATTCGTGCTGAGAAAGCTGCTCGACCACGCGCGCATGGTGCGCGTGCCAATGCCGCCGGTGCTGAACACGCCCTATGCGAATACGGTGTCGCTCGCCGATCAGCCGCAATTTCCCGGCAATCCGGAAGTTGAGGCGCGCATCTCCGCGTTGGTGCGCTGGAATGCCCTGGCGATGGTGGTACGCGCCAATCGCGCGAATTCAGAACTTGGCGGCCACATCGCCACGTACGCTTCGTCCGCTGATTTGTTCGAAGTCGGCTACAACCATTTCTTCCGTGCCGGCCAGGATGGCGACGCCATCTATTTCCAGCCGCATTCCGCGCCCGGCGTCTATGCCCGCGCGTACATGGAAGGCCGGCTCACCGAAGAGAACCTCGACAACTATCGCCGCGAAACCGGCGGCATAGGGTTGTCATCGTATTGCCATCCGTGGCTGATGCCCGGGTTCTGGCAGTTCCCCACGGGATCAATGGGCCTGGGTTCGATCACGTCGATCTACCAGGCGCGCTTCATGCGCTATCTCGAAGACCGCCGCATTCTCGAAACCAAGGCGCGCAAGGTATGGTGCTTCGTCGGTGACGGTGAGATGGACGAACCCGAATCCATCGCCGGGCTGTCCATGGCGGCACGCGAAGGCCTGGATAATCTAATCTTCGTCGTCAACTGCAACCTGCAGCGGCTCGACGGCCCGGTACGCGGCAATGGCTCGATCGTGCAGGAACTCGAGGGGCTGTTCGCGGGCGCCGGCTGGAATGTCGTCAAGGTCATGTGGGGTTCGGACTGGGACCCGCTGTTCGCGCGCGATCGCGACAACGTAATCCTCAAGCGGCTGCACGAAACCGTCGACGGCGAATTCCAGAAATACGCAGCGACCGATGGCCGGTTCAACCGCGAAGCTTTTTTCAGCAAGTATCCGGAACTGCAGAAACTCGTTGCAGACATGTCGGACGAGGACATCGACCGGCTCAAGCGCGGCGGCCACGATCCGATGAAAATCTACGCTGCGTATCACGCGGCGGTGAACCACAAGGGCCGCCCGACCGTGATCCTGGCCCAGACCAAAAAAGGCTATGGGATGGGCAGCGCCGCGCAAGGCAAGATGGCCGCACACCAGGCGAAGAAACTCGAGGACGATACGCTGCTCGCGTTCCGCGACCGGTTCGCCCTGCCGCTCAGCAACGAGGACGTGCACAATCTGCGCTTCCACAAGCCGGCGGACGACAGCCCGGAAATGAAATACCTGCATGCGCGCCGCCGGGCGCTCGGCGGTTACGTTCCGGCACGCATGCTGAAGGCGCAATCCCTGCCGGTTCCGGAACTTCAATCCTTTGCGCGCCTGCTCGAAGGCTCCGGCGACCGCGAGCAATCGACCACCATGGTGTTCGTGCAAATGCTGTCGCAGTTGTTGCGCGACAAGGCCATCGGCAAGCACGTCGTGCCGATCGTCGCCGACGAAGCGCGCACCTTTGGCATGCAGTCGCTGTTCCGCCAGGTCGCCATCTATTCGCCGCACGGCCAGCTCTACGAACCGGAAGACAAGGACGAACTGCTGTATTACAAGGAAGCCAAGGACGGCCAGATCCTGGAGGAGGGCATTACCGAGGCCGGCGCGATTTCTTCCTGGATTGCCGCCGCCACTTCCTACAGTGCGCACGGCGTGCCGATGCTGCCGTTCTACATTTTCTATTCCTGCTTCGGCTTCCAGCGCATCGGCGATCTGGTCTGGACGGCGGCGGATGCGCGCTCGCGCGGTTTCCTGTTGGGCGCCACGGCCGGACGCACCACGCTGTCCGGCGAAGGCCTGCAGCACGAGGACGGCTCCAGCCATATTCTGTTTTCCACGGTGCCGAACTGCGTCGCCTACGATCCGGCCTTCGGCTACGAAGTGACGGCCATCGTGCGCGACGGCATGCGCCGCATGCTGGAAAACCAGGAGGACGTGTTCTATTACGTCACGGTGATGAACGAAAACTACATTCATCCCGCCATGCCGGTCGCCGCCGAAGAAGGCATTCTGAAAGGGATGTACAGGCTTCGCGAGGGCAAGAGCAAGAAAGGCGCGCCCACCGTGCAGTTGCTCGGATCGGGGACCATCCTGCGCGAAGTGCTGGCCGCAGCGGAACTGCTGGAGAAGGACTGGACCATCGCCGCCGATGTGTGGAGTGTGACCAGCTTCACCGAACTGCGTCGCGACGGCATGGGCGCGGAACGCTGGAACCGCCTGCATCCCGATGCGCAGCCGAAACAATCCTGGGTCGAGCAACGCCTGGCGAAAACTTCCGGGCCGGTCATCGCTGCGAGCGACTACATGCGCGCCCTGCCCGACATGATCCGCACCTGGGTGTCGCGCAAGTATGTCGTGCTCGGCACCGACGGTTTCGGCCGCAGCGACGGCCGTGCCGCGCTGCGCGACTTCTTCGAAGTGGATCGCAACCACGTTGTCGTAGCCGCGCTCAAGGCGCTGGCCGACGAAGGCGCGATCGACCGCAAGATCGTCCGACGCGCGATTGAGAAATACGGCATCGCCGCCGACCGGCCGAATCCCTGGGACGTCTGACGCTGCTGGTACAATTCCTCTTCGTTGTCCGAATCGGTTAACGACGCCACTGCAGCCGCCACCTTTGCAAAACGAGCGTGGCTGGCAATCCCCACTGACGTGTCGCAAGGAGCAAGCCCATGGCAGCCCAGCAGTTCGAGCCCAAGTTCATGAAGATCAGCGTCCTCACCGCGGCGCTGCAGGAGCTGACGCCGCGCGAGGTTCGCGACAAGGATCCCGACCGCGCGATCGAGGAGTGGCTGCAGTTCGCACGCGAGGTCGGCGCCGACAACATTGAGCTCTCCGCTGCGCCGCACCCGACCGAGAGCGACATCCCGGCCGACGCGATGCTCGATCCGGTCGCCAACACGCTGGACCTGCGCCAGCCGTTCGACAAGAGGCGCGCGCAGCGCGTGTTCACGGCGATGAAGGAGACCAGGGTCGGCCTCTCCGACCTGGGGTACTTCGACAACATGCTCCACGACGACGCGGCACTGCGCAGGAAGAAGTTCGATTTCATGATGCGGGTATTCGACGCCGCAATCCTGCTCGAGAAACCCGCCGTGGTCGGATTCGTCGGCCGCAACCAGAAGCTGCAGATGGACCAGAACCTTAAGATGTTCGAGGAAGTCTTCATCCCGCTGCTCAAGGAGGCGAAGGCGCGCGGCATCGAGTACCGCGTCGAGCAGTGTCCGATGCCCGGCTGGACGACGCTCGACAACTTCCACAACAACATCGCTTACGCGCCGGGCCCGTGGATCGCGCTGGCCCGCATCTGCGAGAAGCACGGCGTCGCCGATCATTTCCGCATCCACTACGATCCCTCGCACGCCATCCTGATGGGACAGGACACGCGCGCGATCTTTCAGTACCTGAAGGACGAAGGCTACGGCCACCTGATCGGCGGCTTCCACGTCAAGGGCCAGGTGATCGACGCCAAGGGCATCGCTGCCTGGGGCTACGGCGGCCAGACAATGGAGCGCGGTGACTGGGTGAATGGCAAGCCCTCGCCCAAGCCCGCCGATCAGCTCAACGCCTGGAAGAAGCAGGTCGTTCTGTGCGAGCACGAGCTACCCGGCACGGCCAGGCACGATCCGCTGGGTTACCTGCAGAACCGCACCGTCGACTGGCTCGACCATCAGCTTGCCGCGCGCGAGCTGCTGAAGCTCGACGTGGCCTACACCTACCTGGTGATCGAGCACGAGTATCCGAAGGCGCGCATCCAGGACAAGGAAAAGCTCAAGCCCATCCTGGCCGGCTCAATCGCGTTCACGCGCAAGATCGACGAGGCGGCAGCCTGCATGTACGCGCTCCAGCACGAAGTGCTGAAGGCCCAGGGGATACCGATCCAGGGGCGCGGCCGCCAAGCCTATTCGACCTAGCCTGGATGATTCACGAACCCCGAATGGTTGCTGACACACTGTCGGGCACTTTCATAGTATTCATGAATAATGCAGGCTAGTGCAGTGCTTCATCCTGTTTGCAATTTATGCGTTTCTGTAGCCGAAAAAACTCCTCCCCTCGCTTGCTGGGTGGGGATCGAAAAACTCCTTCCCTCGCTTGCGGGGGAAGGCGGGGATGGGGGCATGCTTTAGCGTGCACGTGCGGGATTCGCCCCCACCCTACCCTGCTGCGCTTCAAGTGTGCCCTTGTCCCCCGCAGGCAAGGGAGGGAATGATCCGGTAATTTAGTAGCACTACACTAGCGCCCTGCCCTCCCGTCGACAACTACAGCGCATCAGAGGCAAAACATGGCCAAGAAGAAATTGAACGTCGCGATGATCGGGTACGACTTCATGGGTCGCGCCCATTCC
>JANOGH010000661.1:0-3425 GCA_031414075.1 Betaproteobacteria bacterium
GCGAATCCGCTGTAGCGCAGTTTCGGACCGAACAATTCCGCGAAGTACGCCGCCTGCGGTCCGAACATGCCGGAGTTGCCGATGGAAATGGCCAGGATCTGGGCGAGCCAGATGACCGGCTGGGACCCTGTACCGACCATCAGGAAAAACGGATAAGCGAACAATGCCGAGAACACCGCCGCCCCGCCATACACCGGCCGCCTGCCGATGCGGTCCGAGAGCATCGAAAACATCGGTACCGTGAACAGCGAGACCGCATAGGCCAGCATGATGCCGTTCAGCACCATGCTTTTCTCGAGGGCCAGTTGCTTGGTCATGTAGCTAAGCGTGAACACCGGGTACAGATATCCCAGCCCGTTTTCGGCGAGCCGCGCACCCAGCACCACGAGGAATTCGCGCGGATGCTTGATGAACGCGTCCTTCACCGGCGAGCGCGCGGCTTTGCTCTTTGCGGCGATCTGGCTGAAAACCGGCGTTTCGGAAACCCTGGCGCGGATGTAGAAACCCACGACGATCAGGATGATTGAAAGCAGGAAGGGAATGCGCCAGCCCCAGCTCAGGAAATCTTCCTTCGGCAGCGAGGAGACCAGTGCGAATACTCCGGTGGCGAGCAACAGGCCGATGTTCACGCCGATGGCGGCGAAGCTTCCGAACAGGCCGCGCCTGCCCGGCGGCGCATGTTCCACCGCAAGGATCACCGCGCCGCCGTACTCCGCCCCGGCGCCGAAACCCTGGACCAGGCGCAGGCTCACCAGCATGATCGGTGCCCACACGCCCGCCGATTCATAGGTCGGCAGCAGGCCGATCAGGAAGGTGCCGACACCAACCAGCATGAGCGTGATGACGAGGACCGGTTTGCGGCCGATGCGATCGCCCAGATGGCCGAATACCATGCCGCCAAACGGCCGCGCGAAGAAACCGACGCCGAAGGTCGCGAACGAAAGCAGCAGCCCGGTATTGGAATCGAATTTCGGAAAGAACAGCTCGCTGAACACCAGGGCGGCTGCAGTGCCGTAGATGAAGAAGTCGTACCACTCCAGGGCCGACCCGACGGCCGAAGCCATCATGACTCTGCGATGCGAAGCATCCATATGTTTTCCCCCCTGCTATTGTTGTGTAGCGCTATGCCGCGCGGCGCTATTGCATCGCAAGCTGCCGTGGGCCGGGGTCAGGATACAGGAGGGCTGCCATTGCGGCTTCCTGCGTCGCGTCAGAAGGCCATCCCCGGCCACGCGCTGTTTCAGTCGTTGATCGAAATGACGGCAATCGCGTAAGGTTTCAGCGTCAGCACACTTTTCATCGCCTTCCAGTTTCTCTGGAAATTTCGCGGATCGGTGGTTGCCCTGATGAAACTGTCTTCGTCGAGCATCGTGCCGAAAATCGCGCCCGTCGTGCCGGATAACTTCACCGATTGATCCTCCGCCGTCAGATTGGCCAGCCACAGCGTCGTGCCGCCCTTGCCTTGATAGGCCAGGCACTGCACTTTCGTGGCATCCGAAGAATCCGCATCCACCATTTTTTTTCCCGCCCCGCGGGTCAGGCCGCTGATGACGTGAAACGCCGGGAACACCGCCGGACCGGAAAGCTGGTCGTACCACGGCTGCTGGTGTTCCGCCCTGCGATGGATGATGCCGAGCGGCCCGGTCGGTGCGCCCATCGCAATCGCTTCGATGCCGGTGCGCGCGAACGTGGCAATGTAGCCCAGCGTCCATGCCGCGGCGAACAGGCCGCGCTGCCGCGGTTCGAGCTTGGTCAGGCACGCGCGCACGTTGTCCGGGTTGGGCGTCCAGGTTGCGCCGTGCGGGTTGTCCCGGCAGCCGATGCCGCTCGGCCCGATGCGGTAGGCGGTCTTGCCGATGAAGGAGCGCGCGGTGGTGACCTGATACGGCAACGCCTCCAGGGTTTCCATCACCGACCGGTCGTCTGCCGCGTGCACGATCGGGCAGGTGCTGTTGACGACGAAGTCAAGCAACTTTGCCGGCGGATGCTTGCGATTGAGTTCGGTGAAGAAAGTGAACATGCCGCCGCCGAGCCGGATGCCAGGGAAAGCCTCGCGCGCTGCCGCGTAGAGGTCTTCGAGCTTCGGCGCCGGTGGACGCGGCCCACCCGGCAGCACCGATTTCAGGTCGCCCACCGGCACGACCGCGATCGATGACAGCTTGATTCCGGACTGCCTGACCATGTCGGCAAGTTGCTTCAGTTCCTTGCGGAACGCATCGACGCTCTCGACCACGGCTTCCAGCGCGACCTCGGCGCCGGTCTCTTCGCTTAGCACGCGATAACCGTACAATTCCTTGAGGCCGTGCTTCCGGCGCGGGTCGATGTGACAGATCAGGAAACGCGGTGCTGCGAGCTTGAGCAGGCCGAGTTGCGCGATGGCGTGTCCGATCTCTTCCGCAGGCACGCCGAGTCCGACCGGCTGCAGGGCAACGCGGGACACGGCGCCGAGTTTGATCTCGATACCTTTGCTCGCGGTTGTCCTGCCGCCTCCCGGTACTGCACCGCTCAACGTAACCTTGATGGATTGTTTCACCGCTTCCCCCGCCTTCAGCGTGTACGGCCACGGGCGGGACAGGGGACGAACATAGGTTTTGAACGAAGCATCGGTCCAGTTGCGATGGTCTTCCATCTCGAAGGTGTCGCCCTCCATCAACACCGTCGCGCTGAGTCCCGGCAGGACTTCGTGCGTCAGCGAGCGGATGTCGAGGACAGGCTGGATCGGATTCACGAGTTCGGGGAACTTGCTCCTGACCTTGCGGCCGTCGACGTGTTCGATGTCGACCGGAAAACCGGCGACGCCTTTCAATGGGTGCAGTACGACGAACCCGGTGCGTGCAGTCAGGAAATCGGTTTTCGGCAGCGCCGTTGCGGCGAACTCGAGGTTACCGTCCTTCGCGCCCTCGATCTTCGCGTCGTACGAAAGCTGCTGGCTTTCGATGCGGATTTCGGCGTGAAAGGAAAGCGAGAAACCGTCGGCGCGCTGATCGATCTTCAGATTGCTGATCGCGGGCGTGGCCGTGCCCCAGTTCTTGTCGCGGATCAGAAATCCGACCACGCGCAACACCTCGACCCCATTGACCTTGAGATAGCGCAACTGGCCGTTCTCGAATTCGACCGTCAGCGGACCGGCCTTGAGGGTACGGCCCGGTACGTCGGGCTGCTCGGTGCCGCACAGCGCAATCGCGCGCGACGGTTTAGTTGCTTTCATTTTTCTTCTCCTGATCTAGAGAATCAAGTTTGAACCACGGAGGACACGGAGGACACGGAGGAAAAAGCAAAACGAGGAAACGCGAATCGGGGTAAAGGCAGGGTGACTATTCGCAGATCTGTGCCGCCAACTTTCGCCGTGACGGATCATAAGCCACTGAAATATTCCAACCCAAGCATTTCCCTTGCCCTTGCCTTTCCTCCGTGTCCTCCGTGTC
>JANOGH010000662.1:0-14419 GCA_031414075.1 Betaproteobacteria bacterium
CTGCAAAGGCCAAGGCTTCGTTTCCCTGACCCCAGACGAATGTAAAAAGGCGACCGGTCGCTCGTAATGTTAGAGTGCGGGAAGTCCGGCTTGCCGGGCTCCCGCATTCATTGATCTCGATGGTTTCTTCATGACAACGGCTTCGGCACTGGGATTCGGCCTCGGCCTGCGCACCGACCACTACGAGTCGATTCTCGAAAGCCCCCCCCGCGTCGACTGGTTCGAGGCGCTCAGCGAGAATTACCTCGTTCCTGGCGGCAAGCCGCTTTATTTTCTCGATCGCATACGCGCCGACTACCCGCTGGTGCTGCATGGGGTGTCGCTTTCGATCGGCAGTACCGACCCCCTTGACCGGGACTACCTGAAAGCACTGAAACAGCTCGCGCAACGCGTGGAGCCGGCGTGGGTATCCGATCATCTGTGCTGGACCGGCGTTGCCGGAAAAAATCTGCACGACCTGTTCCCCATCCCGTACACCGAGGAGGCGGTCGGGCACGTCGCCGCCCGGGTGCGCGAAGTACAGGATTTTCTCGGCCGCCAGATCCTGCTCGAGAACGTTTCGAGCTACGTGACGTTCCGCGGGTCCGAAATGAGCGAATGGGATTTTCTATCCGAGATCGCGCGGCGAGCCGACTGCCATGTGCTGCTGGATGTGAACAACATCTACGTCAGCGCGTTCAACCACGGTTTCGATGCCATCGAGTTCCTGAACGGCATACCGGTGGAGCGCGTCCGCCAGATCCACCTTGCCGGACACAGCAACTGCGGCACGCACATCATCGACACCCACGATGCCGATATCGTCGATCCGGTGTGGGATCTGTACGCAACCGCGGTGCGCCGCTTTGGCAACGTCGCCACCATGATCGAGCGCGACGACCATATCCCGCCGCTGGCCGATCTGGTGACGGAGCTCGGCCGTGCTCGCGAGATTGCCGCGCACACCCTGCATGTGAAAGCAGCCGCATGAACAGCGCGAAGCAGCTCGCCGTCACCGAAGCCCGTTTCCAGGCCCACGTGCTGACCGGCGACCCTGTCATCGACAGCCAGATTGAAGGCGACAGTGCGCAATTCCGCGATACGCGGCTGGGAATCTACCGCAATGCCTATCGTCTGCGGCTGATCGAGGTTCTAGCCACCGACTACGAAGTCCTGCACGCCTACCTGGGCGACGCGCTTTTTGACCCCCTCGCCGGCGACTACATCACCGCGCATCCATCGACGTTTCGCAATGTGCGCTGGTTCGGCGGCAAGCTGGCGGAATTCCTCAGCTCCACACCACGCTATGCGGAGCACCCGGAGCTGGCCGAGCTCGCTCAATTCGAGTGGTCGCTGGGACAGGCGTTCGATTCGCCGGACGAAGACGCAGTGCGCTTCGAAGAGGTCGCAGCCGTGACGCCTGAAGTCTGGGCGGAACTTCGCTTCAAACCCCACCCGGCCTTGCGCTTGCTGGAATTGCGCACCAACGCGGTCGCCATCTGGAAGGCCATCGACAACGAGGACAGCTCATGCGCGCCCGAAACCTTTGCCGAGCCGGTAACCTGGGCCGTGTGGCGCAAGCATCACTCGCCGTTCTTCCGGTCGCTGGAAGCCGATGAAGCCTGGGCATTGCAGGCCATGATTTCGCAAGCAACCTTTGGCAATATCTGCGCCGGGCTATGCGAATGGGTGGCCGAAGCGGAAGCCGCCGCGCGAGCCGCCGGCATGTTGCGTGGCTGGGTCGAGGCCGGCTGGATCACGGAGTTGCTGATCGCTGACTAGCGTTCAGCGGGGATCGTGCCCCGCGGCAGGGGTGGTATCGCGATCGTGCACGACGGCTTCGACTGCAACGCGGTGCTGGCGTTTCGATGTGTCCTCGACGGTCAGCTCCAGCTTCAGTTTCTGTCCGGCCACCAGCGATTGCCTGAGGTCGAACAGCATGATGTGATAGCCACCCGGCTCGAGCTTGACCATCTTGCCGGCAGGCAGTTCCAGCGACGGCACCGCGCGCATTCTCATCATGCCGTTTTCCATTTTCATCTGATGCACTTCCGCCGTCTCCGCCACCGCGCTCTTCACGCCGGTCAAGCGCAGATTCTCGCGGGCAACCACTTGCATGTAGACCCCGCCGACCTTCTGTCCCGGCACCGTGGCTTTCGCCCACGGCTCCCTCACCTGCACCAGATCGGCGGCATGGGCCGCGCCGGCCAGGAGCCAGGCCAGCGCTATCGCGCCGAAATAACCGCGTCTTGCGGGGGAACTCATCAAGTTGGAGTGAAATCGTCGATGGGGCGCATTGTTGCAGACACACCCCTGCGCGGCAATCGGAAATGCGACAGGCGTCCTGTATAATCCGGGCGCTTCGCAAATGATGAAATTTTTCGTCTTTCTCGCGTTTTTCACCAGCCATCTGGCGTTTGCCCAGGTTCCGGCCCGCGTCAAGGCGTCCGTTCCGGTTCTGTCGTCTAAGTCCTATCTCCTCGTCGATTTTCAGAGTCGGCAGATACTGGCCGCGCGCAATCCGAACGAGCGCGTCGAACCTGCGTCTCTGACCAAGCTGATGACCGCCTATATCGTCTTCGACGCCCTGCGCCAGAAGCGGATCACGCTGGCGCAGCCGTTCAACGTTTCGGAAAAAGCCTGGCACGCGCCGGGTGCGCGCATGTTTCTGACGGTCGCTGAAAGCGTCCCGGTCGAAGCATTGCTGAGCGGCATGATCGTGCAATCGGGCAACGACGCGGCGATCGCCCTGGCCGAAAGCGTGGCCGGCACCGAGGAAGCCTTTGTCGACACCATGAACCGGGCGGCGGCCCGGCTCGGGTTGAGCAATTCGCACTTCGTCAACGCGACCGGCCTTCCGCATCCGCAGCACTATTCCACGGCATCCGATCTGGCCACGCTGTCGCGCGCAATCATGGAAGAATTTCCGCAATACTTTCCGATGTACAAGGTGCGCGAGTATCGTCATAACAACATCACGCAGTACAACCGCAACCGGCTGCTCGGGCGCGACCCGTTTGTCGATGGCCTGAAGACCGGTTATACCGAGAGCGCCGGTTTCTGCATGATTGCCACTGCGCAACGCAAGGACCGGCGCCTGATCGCGGTGGTGCTCAACGCCAGCTCGGAAAATGGCCGCGCCATCGACGCGCAGAAATTACTGAATTATGGCTTCGAGGCTTTCGACACGGTCAAGCTTTACGCCGGCGGGCAGCCGATCCACCCGCTGCCGGTATGGAAAGGCAACAGCAACGAATTACAGGCGGGGCTGCCCAATGACTACTTCGTCACTCTGCCAACAGGATTTTCCGAACGGCTCAAGGCGACGCTGGAGAGCATGCAGCCGCTGATGGCGCCGATCCGCGCCGGAGACCGTGTCGGCACGCTGCGGCTGACCTTCGACGGCAAGCCCTTTGCGGAACAGAATGTCGTTGCGCTCGAAAACGTGGCCATCGCCAATCTTTTCATCCGCACCTGGCATAGCCTGCGGCTGCTGTATCGGGAGCTGTCGGGAGTGTCGGGAGCAGCGCAGTGATTTATCTGAACGGCGAATTCATGCCAATCGAACAGGCGCGCATTCCGGTGCTCGATCGCGGCTTCATTTTCGGCGATGGCGTTTACGAGGTGATTCCGGTGTATTCACGCCTTCCATTCCGGTTGACGGAGCACCTGCGGCGCCTGCAGAAAAGTCTGAACAGCATCAAGCTCGTCAATCCGCACGATGACCAAACCTGGATGCGCCTGATCGGACGTCTGGTGGAACTGAACGAACCGGAAGACCAGTCGCTCTACATGCACATCACGCGCGGACCGGCAAAGCGCGACCACGCTTTTCCGAAAGACAGCACGCCCACCGTCTTCCTGATGAGCAACCCGCTGACGACTCCGCCACAGCAACAGGTGAGCGACGGCGTATGCGCGATCACTGCGGTGGACAATCGCTGGCTGCGTTGCGACATCAAGGCAATCGCGCTGCTGCCGAACGTGCTGTTGCGCCAGGAGGCAGTCGAAGCCGGGTGCGTGGAAGCGGTCCTCCTGCGCGACGGGTTCATGACCGAAGGCGCCGCCAGCAATATCTTCGTGGTCAGGAACGGCGTCTTGCTGGCGCCGCCGAAGAACCATCTGATGCTGCCCGGCATCACTTACGACGTCGTGCTGGAATTGGCGCAGGCGAGCGGCATCCGCCATGAAGTCCGGGAAATCCCGGAAGCCGAACTGCGCAGTGCGCAGGAAATCTGGCTGACCTCCTCCACCAAGGAAGTGCTGGCGATCACACGACTGGACGACGCGCCGGTCGGCAACGGCAAGACCGGCCCGTTATTCGCACAAATGTATGCGCTTTATCAGAACTACAAGAACCGCGTCATGCGTGCACCCGGAATGGGTGCCGAATGAGAGCAGGTTTCAAGATGCAACACCCTTTCACCACGGAGGACACGGAGGACACGGAGGAAAGGCAAGGACAAAAAATGCTACGGTTACACTGCTTCATTGGCTGATTATGATCCGTCGCAGCAAGAGTTGGCGGCGCAGGTTTGCGATCAATCACCTTCCCTTTCAACCCCGATTGCCTTTTCTGCGTTTTGTTTTTCCTCCGTGTCCTCCGTGTCCTCCGTGGTTCAATATCTTTGAATAGCTTGATGGAGAACACCTCGCTCATCGAATACCCGACCGACTTCCCGATCAAGATCATGGGAAGGCGCGAGCCGCGGCTGGTGCAGACCATCGTCGAAATCGTGCAGCGCCATGCCCCCGATTTCGACGCGACTACGGTGGAAATGCGCATCAGCAAGAAGAACAACTATCTGAGCGTGACCTGCACCGTGCGCACTACGTCGCGCGAACAGCTCGATGCGCTGTATCGGGACCTTTGCGATCATCCTGCGATTGTCATGGTGCTTTAGTGAGTGAACAGCGAACGGTGATCAGTGAACGGTCAATAGTGAACAGCGGACGGTAAACGGTAAACGGTGAACAGTGAACGGCAAATAGCAGTACGGCTTCCGGCCCCGATATTGCCGAGAACACCGATGCGGGACCCGTCGCGAACGTCTTCGTCATGACCGTTCACCGTTCACTGTTCGCTGTTCACTCATCTCACCGTTCACCGTTTACCATCAGGCGGCTTGGGTGCGCCGACTACGAAACCACCTGGCATCGGATGCGCGATTTCACCCTGGCGCGCACGGCCGACACAACCGACGAACTCTGGCAAGTGGAGCATTCGCCCGTGTATACAACTGGAGTTGCTGCGAAGCCCGAGCATTTGCCGCAAACGGACAACGGCATCCCGCTGGTCAGGACGGACCGCGGCGGGCAGATCACTTATCACGGTCCGGGCCAGATCGTGATCTACACCCTGCTCGACCTGCGCCGGCGCAATCTCGGCGTGCGCGCGCTGGTACGAAGGCTGGAGCAGGCGGTGATAGAATTACTGCAGGGTTATCGCATCGATGCAAACGCACGCGAGGATGCGCCGGGCGTTTATGTCGCCGGCGCCAAGATCGCGGCACTTGGCCTGCGGGTGCGCAACGGTTGCTGCTATCACGGGCTGAGTCTGAACGTGGACATGGACCTGACGCCATTTGGCGCAATCAATCCGTGCGGTCACCCGGGACTTGAAGTCACCCAACTGCGCGCGCTCGGTGTCTCCGACCCGGCCGAGGCCGTTGCCGAACAATTGCTCGCCAGACTTGCAGCAGTGATCTGAACGGACTCCGATGAGCACGACAAAAATCGAACGCCAGACCGGTGAACAGAAGACGGCGCGCAATCCGGTCAAGATCATCCCGATCGCGCCGCTGCAGAAACCGGACTGGATTCGCGTCAAAGCGCCCGGCAGCCAGCGCTTTTACGAAATCAAGCAGGCACTGCGCGAGCACAAGTTGCATACGGTGTGCGAAGAGGCCGCCTGCCCGAACATCGGCGAGTGCTTCGGCAAAGGCACGGCGACGTTCATGATCCTCGGCGACCTGTGCACACGCCGCTGCCCGTTTTGCGCCGTGGCGCACGGCCGCCCTCTGGCGCCCGACGCGGAAGAACCTGCCAATCTGGCGCAGACCATCGCCGCCATGAAACTCAAGTATGTGGTCATCACCAGCGTCGACCGCGACGATCTCCGGGATGGCGGCGCCGGGCATTTCACCGACTGCATTCGCGCGATACGCCAGCTATCGCCGCAGACTCGCATTGAAGTGCTGGTGCCGGATTTTCGCGGTCGGCTGGAGATCGCGCTGGAGAAATTGTCGGCCAACCCGCCGGATGTGCTGAACCACAATCTGGAAACCGTGCCGCGGCTCTACAAGCGGGCGCGCCCCGGGGCCGACTATCTGAATTCGCTGAGGTTGTTGAAAGATTTCAAGGCGGATTTCCCGGACATTCCGACCAAGTCCGGACTGATGCTCGGACTGGGCGAAACCGACGACGAGATTCTGCAAGTGATGCGCGACCTGCGCGACCACGGCGTGGAAATGCTCACGCTGGGCCAGTATCTGCAGCCCACCCGCGGCCACTTGCCGGTGCTGCGCTATGTCGAACCCACTCGCTTTCGGCAGTTCGAGCAGGAAGCGCTGGCCATGGGCTTCCGCCATGCCGCCTGCGGTCCGCTGGTGCGCTCGAGCTACCACGCCGATGAGCAGGCGCACGAAGCGGGAGTGATGGACCGGTGTGAATCGGAAATGCTAAATGGGGATTAGAAGCGCTGCACGATCTTGCCGCGCCAGTCGACCAGGGAAGTGGTCGGCGTGCCGCGGATGCCGCCAAATGCGTGCATGGCCTTGTCGAAAAATATCGAACTGGGTTCACCTGCCGCTGCGCAGATATTCATAGACCGTCATATACTCGGCGGCGACTTCCTCCCAGCTCCGCGCATATCCCGGTGGCGGGTCCGTGCGATCCAGTTGCGCTGCGCATCGGGTGGCCCACTCCCGCGGATCGGCTTCGAGCCGCACCACCGCCCCGTGCTTCGCGGTCACATACGGTGCCACTCCGCAGCGGTCGGAGATGACCACCGGCACTGCGGCCGCCATGGCTTCCGCTACCACCATTCCGAACGGTTCGGCGCGAGCCGGATGGAGCAACACGTCGATCTCCGGGTAGAGGGCGGCGCTGTCGGTCCAGCCCCGGCATTCGGTCTTGACAGCGCATTTTGACAGCAAAGGCCGGATCTCATCCGGTTGCGGACCGGCAATCAGCAATTTCAGCCCGGGTCGACGCCGCCGCAGCAGGTTCACGATCTCGACGACTGCCCCCAGTCCCTTGCGTTTCCATTCTTTTCCCACGAAACCAATCGTGCCGCCGTCCGGGGGTACCAGCCGCCACTGCCGTCCCGGACCCGGATTCACGGCCGGCGGGATGGGGCGCACCAGGCGTCCGGATACACACGGGTAATAGCGGCGCAACATCTTGTCGATCATGCTCGAATTCGGTACCACGGCCCTTACCTGTGGCGCGCAAAGCTCGCGCTTTTCAAGCCATAAGTGGGCAATTACCCGGAACGACAGCCACCGCCACCAGCCGCGCTCCAACACCGTCGCGAAAGGCGGTCCGTGAAAGGTCGTCACGTGATGAACCCCGAGCCGCTCGTGGCTGTGGAGGATGAATTCGGGTCGCGGCGACTCACGCAGCCAACGCGCAACGCGATTCGAAAAACGAATATGCGACAACCAGCGCGGCCGCTGAGCACTCATCCCCAGCTCATGCACCACCACACCTTCGGGCAAAGGGCCCCGGACCGCTTCGCAAATCACCTCGATCCGGACACCCAGCGCCGCCAGTTCCCTGGTGGTTTCCCAGACGTAGCGTTCCATTCCGCCAACCGGGCCGTATCGGCGAACGACGTGAATGACGTTCAGGTTCTGCACAATGGCGCGACCGTTGTCGGCTGCGAACCCGAACGGCCGATCATGACGCTGGTGTCATGAGTGTTCATCCAGAATGTCGAATAGCGCATTCCAGGCGTTGCCGAATCTTGATCGGCCTGCGGACTGCGCGCCTTCCCGATACCGTGAATAGTCACCGATGATCGTCTTGACGGCCCGGTACAGCGCTTCGCCGCTCCGGACCCCGACCACCACGCCGGCGGAATGGGGCGCGATCAAATCGCCGATCCACGTTCCCTCGGTTGCGACCACCGGGCAGCCTCCGGCAATCGCGTCCAGCGTGACACCGCTGACCCGGTCCCTGAACTCCAGCGGATCGTAGGGTTGAAGACAGATGCTGCCGGGAAAAAGCGCGGCATACTGCGCGGGCGGCATGGTTTCCGGCTTGAGGACAAGAAACGGATATCCAATGGCTTTCAGACGCGAAATATCCTCTCGAGTCGCTGAATCGTACTTGCCGTAATGATCGGCGGAAAGCTGGATCGTGACCGGTATGTTCTCGCTTTTTCCGGCAAGCAGCTCGACAAAATCCACAACTTGCCTGAATCCCTTGTCCTGTCTCGCCGCCCCCGCGAACAGCAACTGTCTGAACGGCGTCGCCGGCCCCGCGTTTGCGATCGGTGTCGGCGGATAGGGCGACAGCACGACGCGCCGAAAGCCGCAGTGCCTGAAAATATCGACCACGCTGTTGGTTGTGCCGAGGATCACCAGGTTAGGCTGGCACGCTGCAATTCGAGCCAGAAAACCTCGCCTCGCAGGGGTATCCCGGAACCAGTGAAAATAAAGGAATACCCGGTCCGGAGGAATTCGCCCGCCGGCGGCCCAGCCCAACATCTGAAGATCGCCTCGGCGCGCTGTCGTGATGACAATGGGAAAAGCTTGCCGGAGCAATCGCCGATACAGAAAAAATGCCTGCACAAACCGAATGCGCCGTCTGAAATACGGGTGCACGACGACCTTTTCGCCAAAGTCCATGCCGGCCGAGCGGAACCCGGCCCAAAGATCCACGCGTCGGCCAATCGCCGCGCCGCAAAGGCTTGTTACCAGATTGTGGCAGTGGCCGGAATAGTCTTCGAGGGTGGGTTCGACGACCTGGATGTCTGCTTTCACTCAGGCTTCGGCGCGAGCAGGAAGACACTGCGCGGTGCGCACTCTGTGCGGCCGCCCGGGCCGGGGCAAGCGATCGGGTCGGGCAGGCAACCCCGTGAATTCAGCCGACAATTCACTCCCTCCGCAGAAAGATCAGCTTGGCGTAGCGGTAATACGTTCCCTCCGCCGTCGCCACCGCGAGCATGAAGCCTTCGCGCCCGTCGAGAAACCCGCCGCGCAGGAAATAGGTGCGCGCGAATGCCCACACCGCACGCAGGACTGCGGCGGACAGACGAACTTTTTTTCCCTTCTTGTGCATTTCCTGCGCCGCCGCCGAGGAGTAGTGATTCATCTTGGCGAGCACCTCGTCCAGATCGACAAAGGTTTCGTGCAGAATCGGCTCCCGCAACGTGCCCGTTTTCCCCTCGACGATCACGCGCTCGTGAACCGCATCGTCGCTGAAACGGGCTTCGCCGCGGCGAAACAGGCGCACCACGTAATCCGGCCGCCATCCGGAATGACGCATGAAGCGGCCGCAGAAACTCGATCTCCGCGGAATGCGATATGCCGCCGCGCTATCCGCCCCGCCCTGGACGACCCGCTTCACTTCCTCGGACAGCTCGTCGGTCAGCCACTCATCGGCGTCCAGACACAGCACCCACTGCCCGCTTGAAAGATCCAGCGCGCGGTTCTTTTGCGGACCGAATCCCGGCCAATCGTCGGTGACCAGCACCTTGGCTCCTCGCTCGCGGCAGATCTCGGTGGTTGAGTCGCTGCTTCCGGAATCGACCACGATGATCTCGTCCGCCCAGCTGACGGATTGCAGCGCGCGCCCGATGGATGCCTCCTCGTTCTTGGTAATCAGGATGACGGAGAGTGCCACGAAATCCTCTGTGACGCCGTTGGATGGAGAATGCAGCCGCACACCCGCCGCAAATTAGCGCCGGACAGGTCGTGTGGACGGCGTCGAGATGATACCAAAGTGCACAGCATCCAAGACCCGGCTTTTTGAATTCCTGCGGAATTTTGTTATTGTTCGCGTGGCGCAAACAGGCGGCGTGGCCCTTGTGCCAAGCTGAACCGCGTGTGCGTCGAGCTGGAAGCTGACCCATGGCCCATATTTCCGTTGTCTCCCCGGTCTACAAGGCGGAAGGCTGCCTGGAGGAACTGTACCGGCGGCTGGCCGCGGCGCTTGGCGCAATCACCCAGGATTTCGAGATTATCCTGGTCGAAGACTGCGGCGGCGATCGCTCCTGGGAGATCATCCAGGATCTTGCCCGCCGGGACACGCGCGTAAAGTGCATCCAGTTCAGCCGCAACTTCGGCCAGCACTACGGCATCACCGCGGGACTGGATTTCTGCGACGGCGATTGGGTGGTGGTGTTGGATTGCGACCTGCAGGATCGCCCCGAGGAGATTTCGCGGTTGTACGCCAAGGCGCAGGAAGGCTACGAAGTGGTGGTGGCACGCCGCGGCAAGCGCAGCGATCCGCCGCTCAAGCGTCTGCTGTCGTGGGCGTTCTACCGGCTGTTCAGCTATCTGACCGACAGCGATTACGACCCGCAGACCGGAAATTTCCGCATTGTGTCGCGCAAAGTCGTCGACAGCTTCCGGCAGATGCGCGAGCAACTGCGGTTCTTCGGCGGACTGGTCGGCTGGATGGGCTTCCCCACCGCCACGCTCGACGTGCAGCACGCCGACCGCTTCGAGGGTCGCTCGACCTACACTTTCGCCAAGTTGTGGAACCTTGCGGCCGACACCATCATCGCCTACTCCGACAAGCCACTGCGCCTGACGGTGCGCCTCGGTTTCCTGGTGGCCCTGCTGGCGTTCTGCTACGGGATGTACATCCTGTTTCACGGCCTCGTCTACGGGTCGCCGATCACCGGGTGGAGCAGCCTGATCGTGTCGATCTATTTCACCGGCGGCATCATCATCGCCACGCTCGGCATACTCGGCATCTACCTTGGCAAGGCTTTCGATGAATCCAAGAAGCGTCCGCTCTATATCGTGATGCGCACCACCTTTCATGACGACCAGAAGTCTGATTGAGCCCACCCCATGGGACGCCGCGGCGCTCGGGGTCGACAGCTACGAACTCAGGCAGGCAGGGGCCACGGCCATGATGCAGATGCGGCAGGCGCCGGGCCACTATACCGTCAAGGTCGACCCGCTGGCATCCAAGAAACTGCTGCACGATCACGGCTTCTACTATTGCGACACGCTGATCGAGCCGCATTGCGTTGCCGGCCGCTTCCGCCCCCGCCCGCATGAAGGCGCGGCGGTCGGTCGCGACCCCCGACTCGATGCGGTGCTCGAGATCTGCCGCGGCGCCTTTGCCCACGGCCGGTTCCACCGCGACTTCAGCGTCGAGACCGCGCGCGCGGACGCCCGCTACGATAGATGGCTGGCGCAACTGCATGCCGAAGGACGGGTCTGCGGTTTGTTGCTCAACGGAACACTTGCCGGATTCGCGGCGGCAATCGACGGCCGCCTGGTGCTGCACGCTGTTGCCCGCCAATTCCGCGGCCAGGGGCTGGCGCCCGGTCTGTGGACGGCGCTTTGCACGGATCTGTTCGCCCATGGCGCGGCGGAAGTCAGCAGTTCGATTTCCGTCTCCAACATGGCTGCCCTCAACCTTTACGCCTCGCTCGGCTTCCGCTTCCGCAAGCCGCTGGACATCTACCATTGTGTGATCCCATGAGCTACCTCTATGTCGCCTGCACCGTCCTGCTGACCGTCTACGGTCAACTCGTCATCAAATGGCAAGTCGCCGGGGCCGGTGCGCTTCCCGCCGGGAACGCCGACAAAGTCTGGTTTCTCGCGCATCTTCTCGTCAATCCGTGGATCATGTCTGCGCTCGCGGCGGCGCTGCTGGCGGCGCTGTCGTGGATGGCGGCGATGACCAAGCTCGACCTCTCGCACGCCTATCCGTTCCTGAGCGCCGTGTTCGTGCTGGTTCCGCTCGCCTCCGTGCTGCTGTTCCACGAGCCGGTGACCGCGCCCAAGGTCATCGGGCTCGCATTGATCGTAGCCGGCATCCTTGTCGGGGGCCGCGGTTGAGGCTGTGTCTGCGCTGTCAGACGCAATTCGGTGGCGGGGATTGGCGTTGTCCGCAGTGCGGGTACAGGCCGGCTACCGTGAGCGGGTATGCGGCTTTTGCGCCGGAGCTGGCCGCCGACGATGAGGGATTCGAGCCTGCGTTTTTCGCCGAACTGGCCGGCCTGGAAGCGCAAAACTTTTGGTTCCGCGCCCGCAACCGGCTGCTCACATGGGCGCTCGAGCGCTATTTCGGGCGCGCGAACAGCCTGCTCGAAATCGGCTGCGGCACCGGCTTTGTCCTTTCCGGCATCGCCGCCGCGCGCCCGCACCTGCGGCTGTGCGCCAGCGAAATCCACGCCAGCGCCCTCCGGCACGCGGCCGCGCGCGTGCCGGGCGCCGAGCTGCTGCAACTGGACGCGCGCCGGATCCCGTTCGCGGAGGAGTTCGATGTCGTCGGCGCCTTCGACGTGATCGAGCATGTCGAGGATGACGCGGCGGTATTGCGCGAGATGCACCGCGCCGCAGTCCCGGGCGGCGGCCTGTTGCTGACCGTCCCGCAGCACCCGTTCCTGTGGAGCGAATACGACGTACGAGCGCACCACGTGCGGCGCTATCGGGTGCGGGAGCTGCGCGAAAAGCTCGGCGCCGCCGGCTTCGAGATCGTTCGCATGACCTCTTTCGTTTCCCTGCTGCTGCCGCTGATGATGGTGTCCCGCCTTGGCCGGCGCGGATTTGGCGAAGATTACGACCCCCTCGCGGAACTGCGGCTACAATCCTGGCGCAACACTCTGCTCGAGAAAGTGCTCGATTTCGAGCGCGGGCTGATCCGTGCCGGGATGCCGTTGTCCGCCGGCGGCTCGCTGCTGGCAGTCGCGCGCCGGCGCCTTTGAGGCACGGTGAAAAGGGAATCGGGAAATGAAAATCCCCTTCAACAAGCCGTTTACCATCGGCGCGGAGCTCGACAACATCGCCAGCGCGGTAGCGCAAGGCCACCTCTCCGGCGACGGCCCGTATTCGAAGCACTGTCACCGCTGGCTGGAGGAGCGTCTGGGCTGCGCCCGGGCGATGCTCACGCATTCCTGTACCGCGGCGCTCGAGATGGCAGCCATCCTGTGCGACCTCCGCCCCGGCGATGAAGTCATCATGCCGTCGTTCACCTTCGTATCGACCGCCAATGCCTTCGTGCTGCGCGGTGCGGTCCCGGTGTTCGTCGACATCCGTCCCGACACGCTCAATTTCGACGAGCGGCTGGTCGAAGCCGCGGTCACCCCGCGCACCCGGGTGATCGTGCCGGTCCATTACGCCGGTGTGCCCTGCGAAATGGATGCGATCATGGCAATCGCCGCCAGACACGATCTGCTGGTGGTCGAAGATGCCGCGCAGGCCCTGCTGTCGGATTACCGCGGCCGGCGTCCCGGCGCCATCGGCCACCTGGGCTGCCTGTCGTTTCACGAAACCAAGAACGTGATCAGCGGCGAAGGCGGCGCACTGCTGGTGAATGACCGGCGCCTGATCGAGCGCGCCGAAATCATTCGCGAGAAAGGCACCAACCGCTCGAAGTTCTTTCGCGGCGAAGTGGACAAGTACACCTGGGTGGACATCGGTTCATCGTTTCTGCCGAGCGAGTTGGTGGGCGCCTTTCTCTCCGCCCAGCTCGAGCACGCCGACGAGATCACGGCCAAGCGGCTGCGCCTGTGCGCCGGCTATCGCGCCGCCTTGCAGAGTCTCGAAACCGACGGCCGGTTGCGCCTGCCGCAGCCGGCCCCGCCGGGCACAACCGCCAATGGCCACATGTTCTACGTCCTGGCGAACGACTTGGCCGCGCGCAGCGCGCTGATCCGGCATCTGAAGTCTTGCGACATCCACGCGGTGTTTCATTACGTGCCGCTGCATTCTTCGCCCGCGGGCAACAGGTTGGGTCGGGTGTCGGGGCCGATGGCCGTCACCGACGACGTGTCGATCCGGCTGCTGCGCCTGCCGCTGTACTTCGAGCTCACCGATGACGATGTTCTGCACATCGCTGCGGCGGTCAGAGCGTTCTTCGGCAAATGATGGACAAGACGCAAACGCGCCACCACGACACCGGCCTCCACCGCGTGCTGACCATTGGCTGACCCGCCCTGGGTGATGCGCACCTACGCCGGGCACTCGTCCGCGGCGGAGTCCAACGCTCTCTACCGCCGCAACCTGGCCAAGGGCCAGACCGGCCTCTCGGTCGCGTTCGACCTGCCGACGCAGACCGGCTACGACCCCGACCACGAGCTCGCCCGCGGCGAGGTGGGCAAGGTCGGCGTGCCGGTGACGCACCTGGGCGACATGCGGGCGCTGTTCGACCAGATCCCGCTCGCCACGATGAACACCTCGATGACCATCAACGCCACCGCCGCTTGGGTTTAGCGCTCTATGTGGCGGCGGCCGATGCACAGGGC
>JANOGH010000663.1:0-5955 GCA_031414075.1 Betaproteobacteria bacterium
GTACACCTCCTGGATATCCTTTTCGTCGACGCCCTTGGACTTCAGGAACGCGCGCAGGATCTTGTTGGTGGTACGCGGATAGACGTAGTCGGTGCCGAGCAGGAACCAGCGCTTGGCCGATCCCCCTTCTTCACCCATCAGGTATTCGACCGCCGGAATGGCCTGCTGATTGGGCGCCGCACCGGTGTAGAACACGTTCTGGGAAAGTTCTTCACCTTCGTACTGCACCGGATAGAACAGCAGGCTGTTCAATTCCTCGAATACCGGCAATACCGACTTGCGTGAAACCGAGGTCCAGCAGCCGAATACCACCGCGACTTTATCCTGGGTGATCAGTTGGCGGGCCTTCTCGGCGAACAGCGGCCAGTTGGAGGCCGGATCCACGACCACGGCCTCGAGTTTCTTGCCGAGCAGGCCGCCCTTGGCGTTGATCTCCTCGATCGCCATCAGTGCGGTTTCCTTCAACGCCGTTTCGGAAATTGCCATGGTGCCGGATAACGAATGGAGAACGCCCACTTTGATGGTGTCAGCAGCCGTCACCGTCGCGGCCATCGCGGAGAACGCGATCCCGACCAACGATTTCAATATATGCCTGCGATTCATAAAAAATCCCCTGTATTAGATGGTGAATGAATGACTGCGAGACAATGCGCCTCAGGTTCTTGCCGCGATCCGGCTCGTCTTGCGACGAACCGGTTGTCGAGTGCGCGCGTCTGTTCTGCAACAACCGTGCCGATCGTCAGTCGCAATGGCGAAACTCTTTTCGTTTCATTCTGTTGTAAGACAAGTACGAGCGTAAAAAAGCCTTCCCTACACCGTTTGCGGAACCTCGCCGGAGAACTCGCGCACCGGTTTTGTGCAATTCGCTCGAGGGATGCACAAAGTTATTGCGCGGCATGGTGCGAATTGCTTCAGGGCGCTCCGGTTGCGTGCATGCACCCGAAGAGGATGGCGTCGAGATGCCGCACGAGAAGCTTGCCTGCGGCCCGATACTGTATATAATCACAGCTATCGGAATTTCCTGTCGGGAGCAGCCCAAATGGATGAATTGACCCCACGCCAGGCAGAAGTCTTGCGCCTGATCAATGACTTCGCGCAAAGCACTGGCTTTCCGCCGACCCGCGCCGAGATCGCCCGCATCCTCGGCTTCCGCTCCGCCAATGCCGCCGAGGACCATCTCAAGGCGCTGGCCAGGAAAGGCTGCATAGAATTGCTTGCCGGTTCTTCACGCGGCATCCGCCTGAAGGAGCAGCTTGGCCTGCCGCTGATCGGCCGGGTCGCGGCAGGCAATCCGATCCTTGCCGAAGCCCATGTCCAGGGGCGCTATCAACTCGATCCGCAACTATTCAAGCCGCGCGCGGATTACCTGCTGAAGGTGCGCGGCATGAGCATGCGCGACGCCGGCATTCTCGATGGCGACCTGCTGGCGGTACACAGCACCCGCGAAGCCCGCTCCGGGCAGGTCGTGGTCGCCCGCCTGCACGACGAAGTCACGGTCAAGCGCTTCAAACGCCAGGGCAGCCAGGTGCAACTGCTGCCGGAGAACCCGGATTTCGCACCTATATATGTGGACCCACGGGAAGAACGGTTCGCGATCGAGGGGCTGGCGGTGGGAATTATCAGGAATGGAAAGATCGGATAAAAATCCGTGACGACGTGACTATCGTGACGGCGTGACTCGTAAACCCGCCCTTCGGGCCTTTACGGCAGTCACGACAGTTACGACGGTCACGACAGTCACGGTCCTTGCAGCAACTCCGCACAGTGGACGAACGCATCTCTCAACCCTCTGGAGGAACCATGGAAACAGCAAAGACACTGACAGTTCTCAAGGCCCTGGCCAACGGCACCGATCCCGCCACGGGCGAACCATTTCCCGCCGGCAGCGCTTATCAGCATCCGGAGACCGTGCGCGCGCTTTTCTCGGCGGTCAGCATGCTGGAAAACCCCGCATCAACGGCCTCGAGGCCGGCATCGGCGAGACAGGCTGGCACAACAACAACGGGAAAGTCCGCTCCTGAAAATTCAGGACGCCCGTGGTCGGAAGAAGAAGACGTGCGCCTGGGCAAGACTTACGACTCGGGGAAGTCCATCGAGGAATTGGCCGGGATGCACAAGAGAAGCAAATGGGCGATCGAAGCCAGGCTGGCCCGGCTCGGGAAAATCCCCGAACCGCCCTCGCGCTTTCCTGCACGCAATTCAGCGAGCGAGCCGGCCGCCCGGTATCAGTAAGAACGCTCACCTCAGAGGATTCTTTTCAATACCCCTTTGAGGAGTACGCGGAGAACACGGTGGAAAAACAGAAAAGATACTGGTCTGGTTTTTCTCTGCGTTCTCTGCGTTCTCTGCGCCTCTGTGTTGGGTTTTGATTTTCACCAGCCACTTGCCACTGATTCCATGTCATCCTCTCTTCAAGCCCTGCTGCAAAACCCCGCCATCTGGCGCGGCGGCGAACAGGCGCGCGTGGCGCTGCCCAGCATTCCGACCGGGTTTTCCGAATTCGATCGTGAACTGCCGGGCGGGGGCTGGCCGCGCGGCGTGGTCAGCGAACTGCTCACGGAGCGCAGCGGCATCGGCGAACTGTCGCTGCTGATGCCGGCGCTGGCGCAGCTTTCGCTGCAGGACGGCTGGCTGATGCTGATCGCCCCGCCCTGGATTCCCTACGCGCCGGCACTCGCCGCGCGCGGCATCCGGCTCTCGCGGTTGATCGTGGCGAATACCGTTTCCGACAAGGACACGCTGTGGGCCGCGGAGCAGAGCCTGCGCGCCGGCAATTGCTCCGCCGTGCTGGCCTGGCCCGCTGCGATCAACGAGCACGGCTTGCGGCGGCTGCAACTCGCCGCCGAACAAGGCGGCAGCTTCGGCGTGGTGTTCGGCGAATCTTCACGCGCGGCGCTTTCTTCTCCGGCGCCGCTGCGCCTGCGCCTCGGCGTGCGGCACAACCGCCTTGCCGTGAAAATCCTCAAGCGCCGCGGCAGCGGTCTCACGCCCACGCTCTGGTTGGATACGGAAAAGAAAAACGCTGTCATGACACCGCCCCTCGCCAAGCTTCGGCAAACAACGGTGCACGCTCGTGCATGATTAAGGACCAAACCTCAACGCAAAGGCGAAAAGGACGCAAAGGGAGGCAAATAAAATCCAACCAAGTCAGGGATCTTTCGTTTTCGTGTCCTCTTTGTCAGGTTTCCTTTGCGTCCTTTCCTGTTTTTCCTCTGCGTCCTAAAAGGGTACTCCGACGTGCTACGCACGTAGGGTATTTGCGTCAACGCTTTTGATCTTATTTTTAGGGAAAGATATCCGCCATGCTGTGGGCTGCGCTGCGTTTTCCGGATCTGTCGCTGCAGTTGCATCTGCGCGGCGCGGCTTCCTGCGGGCCGGTGATCGTGCAGGAGGCTGGCCATCGCCCGCGCGTGTTGTCCTGCAACGAGGCGGCAGCGAAAGTAGGCATCGAACCCGGCATGCTGGTGTCCGCAGCGTATGCGCTGACGTCCAGGCTGAATCTCTGCACGGTCGATCCCGCGAAAGAGGCGAAAGCACTGGCGGGCATCGCATCGTGGGCAACGCAGTTCACACCGACGGTCAGCCTGGCTGCGTCGAATGAGGTGCTGGTCGAGATCAGCGGCTGCCTGCGATTGTTCGGCGGACTGCGTCCGTTGAGCGGGCGCATCCGCGCCGGACTGATGGAACTGGGATACCGCGCAATCGTCGCCACGGCTCCCACGCCTGGCGCCGCATTGCTGTTTGCCCGCGCCGGCATTGCCACCTCGATCGACGATCGCCATGAACTGCGACGGGCATTGGCCCCGTTGCGGCTGGCATTGCTTGATCAATCTGCGCAGACCCTCACCGCACTTGCGCGACTCGGTGTGCACACCATCAAAGACTGGCTGTCGTTGCCGCGCGATGGGCTCGCACGCCGCTTTGGCCAGGGCTTCCTCGACGAGATCGATCGCGCGTTCGGCACCTTGCCCGATCCGCGCCTGCCTTTCACTGCGCCGAGTCGCTACTCGGCTTCACTCGAACTGCCCGCGCCGGTGCAGGAAACCGAGCCGCTGCTGTTTGCCGCCAAGCGCCTGATCCTCGAACTGGCCGGTCATCTGGCCATGAGGCAGGCCGGCGTAACACGCCTCAAGCTCGATCTCGGGCATGCGCATCACGCCGCCACGCCGGTTCTGCTCGGATTGTCGGCGCCGAGCCGCGATGCCGGCCACCTGGTCACGTTGTTGCGCGAGAAACTCGCCACGGTCGAACTGCCCGAGGCCGTGGAAACCCTTTGTCTGGTCGCCGGGGAAACCCGCCCGCTCGGCTCGCAGAACCAGGCGTTGTTTGCGGATGGCCGTCCTGCGCGGGAAGAGCGTTGGCGCATCATCGAACATTTGCGTGCGCGGCTGGGGACGCAAGCAGTGCACGGACTGGACATGTTTCCCGACCATCGTCCCGAGCTCGCTTTCCGCAAATCACTGCCGGGCCGTGCCGGCGACGCTCTGTGCGATCTTTACCGGCCGCTGTGGCTGCTGCCCCGCCCGCTGCAGATGCGCGCGAACAAGAGCCTGCCCCCGCGAAAGCGTGGGGGCCTGCTGCCGAAAACAGACACGCCGCTCACGCTATTGGATGGGCCCGAGCGCGTCGAAACGGGCTGGTGGGACGATTTCGACGTGAGGCGCGATTACTTCGTTGCGCGCGACGCAGCGGGCGCCAGGCTCTGGATCTATCGCAACCGTGACGGAAGCGGCTGGTTCCTGCACGGGATGTTCAGCTGACAACACGGATCACCCATGTCAGCGTGCAATCCCGTCCCGCCGAGGCCCCCACGCTTTCGCGGGGGCAGGCTCTTGTCCGCCCGCAGTGCCTGCGGCTCGGGCCTTTGTCTCATGATCGATTCCGGATGGCGCAACCTCCACCAGGGTATCGTGAAAATCGCCACCGCCGCCCCAGTCGCTCAGTCCATCGGCCGTGAGCGCATTGACCGAGGTACCGCCCGGACTGAGCGACGCCCACCAGCCCGACGGCAAAGACACCACGCCGGGCCGTACGCGCTCGCCCACCCTGGCGTGCACGGTGACCTGCCCGCGGTCGTTGAACACGCGCACGTCGCTGCCATCTGCGATCCCGCGCACCCGTGCGTCCTGCGGATGCAAGTCCAGCAGGGGTTCGCGCGCGGCGCGCAATTGCCGCGGCAGGTTGGCATAGCTGGAATTGAGAAAGTGCAGTTCAGATTTCGCGCTCATCAACACCAGCGGGTAACGCGCCACCAAGGCCGGATCCCCCGCCGGGCCTTCCTTCGCCGGATGGTAGACGGGCAGCGGATCGAATCCCCTGGCGGCCAGGTCTGCGCAATGGAATTCGCACTTGCCCGATGCCGTGGGGAAGCCGCCTTCCGCGAATCGTTTCCAATCCGGCGGCAAATTGAGCGGCGCCCATCCCTGCTCCCACAATCGCTCGTAGGTGATCCCTTCGAGCCACGGGTGTCCGCCCGACAGTGCTGCGCGGATCAACTGTTCGTCGGAATCGAACAAATAAGGCTCGGTAAACCCCAGGCGCGCCGCAAGCCGGCGGAAGATCTCCGTATTCGGCAACGCCTCGCCGGGCGGGGCGATGGCCGGCCGGTTCAACGCCACATAGGTGTGCCCCCACGCCCACAACAAGTCGAGATGTTCGACCTGCGTGGTCGCCGGCAGCACGTAATCGGCATGCCGGGCCGTGTCGGTCATGAACTGCTCGAGGACCACCGTGAACAGATCCTCGCGGCGCAGCCCCTGCATGACCAATTGTTGTTTTGGCGCAATGGCGGCCGGGTTACTGTTAAACACGATCAGCGCGCTGATGCGCGGATCCAAGGCCGGATCGGTCAGGGCCCGCCCCAGTTGCACCATGTTGACGGAGCGGATCGAAGCATCCTCGAGCTGGGGCATGCGCACCGCCGGGACATTGAGCGCCGTGAAGTGCAGTGCGGCG
>JANOGH010000664.1:0-5133 GCA_031414075.1 Betaproteobacteria bacterium
AGGCATAGATGTTCGGATAGATGGTCTGCAGATAATCGTTGGTTTCGACGGTGCGCTGTTTGGTGACGGGAATGCCGAGTTCTTCCAGGCCGTAGCCCGCAGTATTCGCGACCCGCCCCACCGCGACCAGCACCGCGTCGAAGGCGATGCGGATCTCCTTGCCTTTGTGCTCGCAGACCAGGAACTTCTCGCCGTTCTCGACCAGGAATTGTCTGGCCTTGTGCTCGAGCTTCACGTCCACGCCCTCGGCGCGAAAGCGTGCCAGTACCATTTCGGAAATCTCCGGGTCCTCGCGGATCATGATCCGCGGCAGCATTTCCACCTGCGTGACTTTCGAGCCGAAGCGGGCGAACGCCTGCGTCAGTTCGCAGCCGATCGGCCCGCCGCCGAGGACCACCAGCCGGGCCGGGAGCTGGCGCAGATTCCATACGGTATCCGACGTCAGGTAGCCGACCTGCTCGATGCCTGGAATCGGCGGTACGAACGGGCGCGCTCCGGCGGCGATGACGATTGCCCGCGTGCTCAACACCTTCCCGTTTACCCGCACTTCCCACGGCGACAGGATTTTTGCTTCGCCCTGGATGCACTCCACGCCCAGGCCGCTGTAGCGCTCCACGGAATCGTGCGGTTCGATTTGACTGATCACCCGCTGCACCCGCTCCATCACGTCGGCGAATTCATAGTCGGCGCTGGCCTTGCGCACGCCGAACTCCGCGGAGCGCTTGACGTGCGACAGGAATCTGGCCGATCGGATCAGGGCCTTCGACGGCACACAGCCGGTATTCAGGCAATCGCCCCCCATGCGATGCTTTTCGATCAGCGTGACTTTCGACTTGACCGCGGCGGCAATGTAGGAAGACACCAGGCCCGCGGAACCCGCGCCGATCACGATGACGTTGCGATCAAAGCGGCGCGGCCGCTTGAAGCGGGCGTACACCTTGCGCGCGTTGACCAGATCCACGATCTTCCTGGCGATCAGCGGGAAGACGCCGAGCAGGGTGAACGAAGCGAACAGGGTGGGTGAGAGAATGCCCGATGCGGACTCAATCTTTGCGATCTGTGTGCCGGCATTGACGTAGACAATGGTGCCGGCCAGCATGCCGAGTTGGCTGACCCAGTAAAAGGTTCGTGTCTTGATCGGCGTCAGTCCCATCACCAGGTTGATGACGAAAAAGGGAAAGGCCGGAACCAGGCGCAGCGTGAACAGGTAGAACGCGCCGTCCTTCTCGATACCGGCGTTGATCGCCTTCAGCTTGTCGCCGAATCTGGCCTGCATGGAATCGCGCAGCACGTAACGGGAGGCCACGAAGGCGAGTGTGGCGCCAAGGCTGGAAGCGAAGGAGACGATGACCGTGCCCCACAGCACGCCGAAAATCGCGCCTGCGGCGAGCGTCATGATTGTCGCGCCCGGCAGGGACAGGCCGGTCACTGCGACATAGATGAGGAAAAACCCGCTGGCAGCAAGCAGCGGGCTGGTTCCGTAGAAATGTTCAATGGCCGCCTGTTGCGACTTCAGATAGGCCAGGTCGAAGTACTGCTTAAGGTCGAGCAGGACAAACGCGGCAATGAGCGCCGCGGCCAGAACCAGCAACAGCAGTTTTCCCTTCTTCACCCCAGACTTTCCTTTCTTCGTGTGTCGGAGCCGGTGTCTGACCGGAACAGAAGGCCGATTGTCGATGCAGGCTACGAATTGAGTGCGCCGCCGCAGGAGGAGCCCTGTCCTGCGGTGCAGCCGAAGCAATGGTCGCGCACGACTATCGGATTGCCTTCGAGGTCCTTGCCGATGAGATCGGCCAGATGGACGCGCGGCTTGCCCGCGATGTGCAGGGGCAGGCCGAGCATCTGGTTGAAGTCGCAGTCATAGACATAGCCTTTCCAGTCCACGGAAAGCAGCGAGCGGCACATGACCGCGTCGAGGTTTTCTTCCTGATAGGCGTCCTTCAGCAGTCGCATGTAGCCGTTGAACTGGCCCTTGGAGATCAGCGTGCTGCCGAAACGCTGGATCGGCATGTTGGCGAGCGTGAATAGCCGGTTGAACTCGATCCCGTAGCTGCCGCCCAGATGGCGGCGATAATCGACTTCCAGCTTCGCCTGCGACGGCGGCAGCGAGGGCCCCTGCGGGTTATACACGAGGTCGAGCGTCATGCCGGTTTCCGGCTTGCCGTAGCCCAGGGCATTGAGGCGCCGCAAAGCGCGGATGCTGATCTGGAACACGCCCTCACCGCGCTGACGGTCGACATTGTCCTCGAGATAACAAGGCATCGAAGCCACCACCCTGACCCCGTTCGAGGCGAGAAACCGGGCGAGATCCTCGAAACCGGGTTCCTCGAGAATAGTCAGGTTGCAGCGGTCGATGACTTCGATGCCGAGCCGACGGGCCTCTGTCACGAGATGGCGAAAATGGGGATTAAGTTCGGGTGCGCCGCCGGTAAGGTCGAGCGTGCGCGTGTCGGACCCGCTCAGAAAGCGCATAACGGTATCCACCGTTTCGAGATCCATCATTTCCGTGCGCCTGGGGCCGGCGTTGACGTGGCAATGCACGCAGCTTTGGTTGCATTTGTAACCGAGGTTGACCTGAAGCGTCTCCAGCCGCCTGCGATCAATGGCCGGAAATTGGAACTCGTTCATCAGCGGTAGCGTTGCGTTCATTGCGGCAGGATCCTCTCGCTATCTCTATCTATATTTTGGATTTGATCGGCGGGCAGCGGGCCCGGCCTCTATTCTGGCAGGCCCAAGCTGATTTTTATACGGAATACTCCCGCTTGCGGATGCAGCGGTGGGCTGGCGGCCCGGGCACTGGAATATGGCTGATGCGGCCGGTTTGGGTACACAATGCGCGCTACGGGGCCCACAACAAAAGCGAGGTGACCAATGAACCGTGCCTTCGTCAAGGAAGACAACGAGGCGCTCACAGGCGAGGAGTTGCCGGAACGTCCGGTCAGTTCCGGGCCGAACTATGTGACTCAGGCCGGGTTCGAGGGCCTGCGCGCGAAAGTCGACCAGCTTCACGCC
Source organism: Betaproteobacteria bacterium (assembly GCA_031414075.1). Classification (GTDB taxonomy): domain Bacteria; phylum Pseudomonadota; class Gammaproteobacteria; order Burkholderiales; family JACQAP01; genus JACQAP01. The sequence goes on from JANOGH010000664.1 coordinate 3,013, forward strand.
GAACACGCGCAGTTGAAGCGTGCCGCGGAGGACTTCGACCGCCCCAGGCTGAGCCAGATCGAGCGCGACCTGCGCTACTACCAGGCCAAACTGGAGTCTGCGATCCCCGTGGACCTTACGGCGCACCCACGCGATGAAGTGCGTTTCGGTGCCAGCGTTAAAGCCGAGGACGAAAACGGCGCTGCCCATACTTTCACCATCGTCGGAGAAGACGAGGCGGACGTCGTTCACGGCAAAGTCAGCTGGCAGTCGCCGCTCGCAACGGCGCTGATGGGGGCCAAAGTCGGCGATACGGTCACTTGGGACCGGCCGGCCGGCGCAACCACGCTGGAAGTGCTCGACATCAGGTATCCGGATCGGCGGGAGTAGGGCCTTTAAGTTTTTTCATCTCCCGGGCCCGGGGAGGACGAAGGAGAAAAGGAGTGAGTGAGTTTTCCCGCCGGGACGCCCCCAAGGGGATCGGTGCGACCGCGATTTCTGCCGCCACCGGGAGTCTGCTGGATTCCCCACCCGTGCAGGCTGCCGACCTTAGCTACAAACCTGAAGATTGTTACGCCGGAAAGCTCGGCACGGTGTCGGCGGGGGTCATGGCCGACTACATTGTGGTAAACATGTTTGCGGAAGCAGCATCTGGTGCTTCCAGCATAAAATCCGCAATCGAGCAGGCGGAAAGCCGCGCGAAGCGCTACTACCGCTAAGGAAGCACTGAACAAGCGTCTTCCCCGCGAAAGCGGGGAACCATTTTGGCTGGAAAACATGGATTCCCGTTTTCACGGGAATGACAAATCAGGACTTGTTCAGTGTTTCCCTAAACGGAACAACACAAAACCGCAACGCGTTTAACACGAATACCCTCGCGCCAGCGCGGAGTACCCTTTTCGGAAGGGCAGGAAAGAAACACGAAGGAGAGGCGGAGAAAAATGCATGATCTGATCATCGAGAACGCGACGATTTACGACGGCCTTGGTAGTGCGCCACGGCGCGGCAGCGTTGCGGTCGCAAACGGACGGATTGCAGAAGTCGGCAACGTCGAAGGCAAGGCGCGCGAACGCGTCAATGCTGAAGGACTGGCCCTGATGCCGGGCATCATCGACACCCACACCCACTACGACGCGCAGATCACCTGGGATCCGCTTGCCAATCCTTCTCCCGCGCTTGGCGTTACCACGGTGGTCATGGGTAACTGCGGCTTCACCATCGCGCCCTGCCGGCCGCCGGATCGGGACCTCACGATGCGCAACCTCACCCACGTCGAGGGCATGTCGCTGGAGGCATTGCGCGCCGGCATCGACTGGGGGTTCGAATCGTTCCCGGATTATGTCGGCATGCTCGAAAAGAAGGGGGTCGGTCCCAACGTCGCCTGCTTCGTGGGCCATTCCAGCGTGCGTACCTTCGTCCTGCGCGGCGACGCCGCAAAGCGAACCGCGACACCAGACGAAATCGCGCAGATGCGCCGCATCGTGATCGAGGCGATGGAAGCCGGCGCCTGCGGCTTTTCCACGACGCGCTCGTACCAGCATAACGGCGAGGCCGGTATCCCGATGCCCTCGCGTCTCGCGGACGAGCAGGAAATGCTTGCGCTCTCCGGTGCATTGCGCGAAGGCGGCAAGGGCCTGCTGATGATGACCAAGGCGTCGGATACGCCGATTCCCTGGATCGAGTCGCTGGCCGCCGCGGCGGACAGGCCTTATCTTGTCGCCGCGCTGCTCCACTCCAATCACCCGCCCGAGGCGAGGTTCGAGGACCGGTCTGTGCCAAGGGCCGAGGCCAGGTCCGTGCGATGAGCGAATCTCTGCGGCTCGACGGCGTGCGCATCCGCGCCACGTTCGCCGAAGCCTTCGGCATGCGCGCATCGCGGGTCGTGGTCACGGCCGCGTCGGCCGGCTGGGCACGAACCGCGGGCCAGGCCATGACCGGCTTCGCGACGTCGGTGATCGGCTGCAAGGTCGAGGCGGGGATCGAAGCGGAGCTGCCGGCCGAGGCGACGCCCGACGGACGGCCCGGCATCAGCATCCTGCTCTTCGCTTTCGATGCCGAGGGCCTGGGCAAGCGCCTGGTCGAGCGCGTGGGGCAGACCGTCCTCACCTGCCCGACCACCGCGTGCTTCGACGGCCTGCCGGG
>JANOGH010000665.1:0-4762 GCA_031414075.1 Betaproteobacteria bacterium
ACCCAATGTATTCGGCACGCAACTGCTTCGCTCTGTTCGTCAATAACTCCCGTGTCTCACCGCTCGGAGAGTTTTTGTCGGCCAGTCGCGCATCGAGTTTCCCGGACTCCATCAGCGAAACCGTGCTGTCCTCGAGGGCCATAACCAGGGTGAGACCGGTCTTGCTCACGACCATGGCCTCGCCGGATGAGAGGACGTAGTCCCGTCCGTCGCCTTCCTGAGTAACCCAGACGCATCCCATCAATACAAGAATTTGCGTTCCAGGTCCGGACCGAATCGGCACGGACCGCTGTTTTCGAATCACGACGCCCGCTTGGGCCAGATCAATGTGCATGTTATGCTCCTTTGCATTCCTTCTGCGCACGTATATGGGTGCGCCACGCGACTGATTCTCCCTATAGAACTCGAGTCTCTCAAACGGTATTTTGGAATGCAATGCATGAGATTTTGGAATGAATAACAAACCCTCTGACCTGCCTCCGCTGGGACTGATCGAAGGGTTTGAAGCGGCCGCGCGCAATTTGAGCTTTACCAAGGCAGCCCAGGAGTTGTTCCTGACCCAATCCGCGATAAGCCGCCAAATCAAGACATTGGAAGAGCGCTTGGGCGTGCCCCTTTTCCGACGACGTACTCGCGCGCTGAGTCTCACCGACGCCGGCGAGGTCCTCTACCGGACGGTCGCCGAGATGTTGCGCAGGTTGGAAGACACAACGAAACTGATCCGCGGCCCGTCGGTTGCGCGCGCCTTCACCGTGACGACGACCCCCGCGTTTGCCTCACTCTGGCTGATTCCGCGACTGGTGGGCTACACAAATCACCGTCCCGAAGTAGACGTGCGCATTTCGGCCACATCCGACGTGGTGAACCTGGAGCGGAGCAAGATCGAGTTGGCGATCCGTTATAGCGGGCCGATCGCGGGAGACACAGCGGTCAAGCTGTTCCACGAAGAGGTGTTCCCGGTTTGCAGTCCTGCGCTGTTGAGAAACCATCCCAAACCGCTCAAGACCCCGTCCGATTTGAAGCATTACGTTCTGCTTCATTATGAGGACGTACGCCATACGGCTCCCTGGCTCGGGTGGACGCAGTGGTTGCAGGCACTGGGACTTTCCGATCTGAGGCCGGCCGGCGCCTTACATTTCAGTCATTACGATCAAGTGGTGGTCGCGGCCACGAACGGTCAAGGCGTGGCACTCGGACGCAGTCCCCTGCTGAAGCGGCAGATTCGCGATCGGAAATTAGTGGCGCCGTTCAGCGCCAGATCGGTCGCCCCGCGCGCGTATTACGTCATTCAGTCGGCAGCGGCCTCGCGCAACGAGGACGTAATAGACTTCGTCGCATGGTTGCGCGCCGAAGCCAAGGCCGAGGTGGTCGGGGGCAAAGGAGCACGCGCCGCCTTGCGGCGCTCCGCGCCTAGTCCCTAGCTCCTAATCGCTTTGCATTGGAAACGATGAACAACTTCAGCGCATCGATGCGTGTCACGAAGCCGGCCGTGCAAAGTCCGGCGGGCATTGTTGCGGCTCAACACCGGCGCGCGGCGGAAGCAGGCGCGCGCATCCTGCGCGATGGCGGCGACGCGGTCGACGCAGTCATCGCCACTTCCTTCGCGCTCGGCGTGCTGGAACCCTGGATGAGCGGCGTTGGCGGCGGGGGCGCCATGGTGCTGTACCGGGCGAAGGAAAATCGCTACCGCGTGATCGACTTTGGCATGCGGGCGCCAGTTTCCCTCGATACCGCCGACTATCCGCTTACCGGCGAGGGCGTGGCGTCCGATCTTTTCCCATGGGCGCGAGTGTGTGACGATCGCAACATCCACGGCCCGCTCTCCATCGCCGTGCCCGGTGTGGTGGATGGCATGCGTGTGGCGCATGAGCGATTCGCGAAACGGCCATGGCGGGAATTGCTTGAGCCCGCCATCGCGTTTGCCGAGGAAGGCTTGCTGATCGATGGGTTCGCCACCCAGAATATCGCGAGCGCCGCCCTCGATCTGAACCGCTACCCCGCCAGCCGCGAGGCCTGGCTCCCGAACGGATTGCCGCCGGTTGCGGCGTGGTCGGCGCGCAGCGAAGTGCGGCTGCCACAGAAAAAACTCGCCGCTACGCTGCGCAGGCTGGCACTGGCTGGCGCGCGCGATTTCTACGATGGGGATCTCGCGCAAACCATCACCCGGGAAGTGCAAGCCCTGGGCGGAAGACTGAGTCCCCGGGATCTGGGAGCGTATCGCGCACGCGAAATCGAACCTTTGTTTATCGATTATCGAAACGCGCGCGTTGCCGCCACGCCGGAACTGACGGCCGGACCCACGCTGGCACATACCCTCGAGCTGCTCGCCTCGCGCCTGACGCCCCGCGCCTCACCCGATGCTGCCGCCTATGTCGCCTGCGCCCAATCCCTGCAGGACGCCTACGCATTCCGTCTCACCCGCATGGGCGACGTGGACGGCGGGCGCGCACCGGGATGCACGACGCATTTTTGCGTTGTGGACAAGGAAGGCAACATGGCCGCGGTCACCCAAACCCTCCTGTCCATCTTCGGGTCACGCGTCCATCTGCCCGAGTCGGGCGTGCTGATGAATAACGGCATCATGTGGTTCGACCCGGAAGCGGGCCGCCCCAATTCCCTTGCGCCGGGCAAGCGCTGCCTGACCAATTACTGCCCGATCATTGCCGAGCACGGCGACCGGCGCTTTGCACTCGGCGCGTCAGGCGGCCGGCGCATTCTCCCGGCCGTGACGCAGCTTTTCTCGTTCCTTGCTGACTACGGCGACACCCTGGAAACCGCATTCCACAGGCCGCGCATCGATGCAAGCGAAGGCGCCCTGGTCATCGGCGATACGGCGCTCGAGGAGGAGATCCATCAGGCATTGCAGGAGCGCTTCCAGTACATTCAACAACACCGGCTGACATTGCCCTTCAAGTACGCCTGCCCAAGCGGCGTGCTCAGGCGCGAAAACACAAACTGGGGTGCCACCGAAATCAGCTCCCCGTGGGCTGATGCCGTTGGCGAGTGAGGCGTGAATCCTAAGCCGGAAGGCGCGAAAGGTGAGCGATGTGTCCGGTTCCAGATTCTTGATGCGGGCCGTTTTGGCGACAGGCTTTCATGGCGAAGGATCTACTCCGCGCCTGGCGTGCCAGAATGCAACAACTTCGAGAAACGTGCCGCGGACCCGGTAGTAGACGAAATACCCAACGCGAGGCAGGTAAAGCCTTCGAATCACTTCCGGGCGAGGTGTTTCCACCTTGGTGCCGATGCCAGGCTCTTCGATGAGCAAGGCCAAGGCGGCCTCGACATCCATGCGCACAGCCCCGGGAGCGGCAAGACGATTGATGGACCACCACTCTGCTGCGCGCTCAATCTCGCGCTGAGCGCGAGGTTTAATACGGATGCTTAGCGTCAAGCTCAGCCGAAACGGCGAAGCCGCGCAAAAAAATCCGCGGCCGGAATGCCTGGCTCTCGATCCGCCTCGTCCAAAGCGGCAATAAGATCTGCTTCCTCTTCGGGCGATAGCTTCACAATCGCTTCGTCACCACGAGCGAGCACAGTGACGGCCGTTCCCTCTGGCCAGGAAAGGCCTTCAACGACAACTTTTCCGTCGATTATGACGCCTGAAACGACTTGCATATGGCAATGGTACCCGAACGCGAAATTCCGGGGCAAGTTAGAGTTTCCGCTATGAGTCTCCGCTATGGATGGCGGCCGTGGGTTGATGAGGGTGCCCGGTTGCGGGGGTTCCTCAGTCGATGCATCTGCCCGACTCGGGCGTCCTGATGAATAACGGCATCATGTGGTTCGATCCGGAAGCGGGCCGCACCAACTTGCTTGTTTGTCTTGGTCGCACTGTGTAAAAAAACGTTTATTAGTGCTATTAATAGTGCCACACAGGTTGATCGAAAGAGGCGAGGAGACCGATATGAACTCCATTTCAGCGAATGACCTGAAAACCCAGGGCGTCAGCGCAATCGAGCGTGCACTCCCGGATCAGCCCGAAGTGTCCCTGACGGTTCGAGGTCAGGCCAAATACGTGGTGATGAGCATTGAACAATACGCGCACCTGCGCGAGTGCGAAGTGGAGGCGGCGCTGGCCGAATCGAAGGCGGATTTGGACGCAGGCCGTTTTGTCAAAGAGTCGGTCGAAAAACTCATCAAGCGTCTTGCCAAACTGGCGGGCTGAGCTCGCATTTACCGAGCAGTACAATCGGCCCCGCCACGCGGTTTCTTAAACAGGATCGACGCACAAACGATTTGAGGACGAGAGTATGGAAATAAAGCCCATTAAAACGAAAGCTGACCACCGCGCCGCATTGAAGGAAGTCGAAGGCCTTATGTCGGCAGGGAAGGGAACGCCCGATGGCGAGCGCCTGGATGTGCTGGTGACGTTGATCGAGGCGTATGAGCGAAAACATTTTCCGATGGCGCTGCCCGACCCGATCGAAGCCATCCGCTTCAGCATGGAGCAGAAGGGTCTGGTCGCCAAAGACCTGGTGCCGATGATCGGCCAGATCAACAGGGTTTATGAAATCCTGAACGGCAAGCGGCCGCTGACCCTGCAGATGATCCGACGCCTGCACCGCGAACTGGGAATACCCGCGGAATCCCTGATCGGGGAGATAGGCGAACGGCGGGCGGCGTAAGAGCACGGCTTGGCCAGTTTCGGTTTTGAATGCCGGATTGTCGATGAGGCGGGCGCGCCGTCCCGATGCCAAATGGTCCTGCAGAATAAGTGCGCGAATCCGATGATCTGTACTCATCTTGTCAGCCATGCGGG
>JANOGH010000666.1:0-3421 GCA_031414075.1 Betaproteobacteria bacterium
CCGCAGGCTGGCGCGGCGATCGTCAAGGCGATCGAGCAGTGCCTGCAGGATGGGCCGCGCACACCCGATGTCGGCGGCAAGGCAAATACCGAAGACATGGGCAAAGCGATCGCTGCCGCCATTTAAAACACTGGACTTGAACCACTTAAAACACTGGACTTGAACCACGGAGGACACGGAGGACACGGAGTAAAATCGGTTCAGAAATCGAGGATTCGGTCCCGGTGCCAATTTTCCACGTTATCGCCGAATCACCGGAGAATTTCATAGTCGGATTTTCTTTTGTTTGCCTTTCTCCGCGTCCTCCGTGTTCTCCGTGGTTAATCGACTTTTATGAAAACCTACAACATTGCAGTGCATCCGCGTTGCCGGCCTCGCAGCCGGTTGCCTGCCAGGCGCGTTTCGCTCAGAATGCGGGGGCATGATGCTTGCCCGATCAGTCCAATCCAGGCTCGACCTTTCAAGTCCGCGGCACAGTGGCTATTCGCCGGGCACGACAACAATTCCCTGCATCTGAATTCGTGAGTTCTGCCAAGAAAACCCGATCGAGCGCCAGCGCCAAAGCCGGGACGGCCAGGCGGCCCTCCGTCAAGGCGCGGAGCACCGCGGGGCCCGCGCCGGAGCAGCGCATTGCGGAACTGGAAAGCCGGCTTGCGGATACCCAATCGCATCTCGCCGCAGCAATCCGCCAGCTCGAGAGCGCCAGCTCGGAGCTGCAGACTTCATCGGCGAAGCTTCGCGATTCCGAGGAAATCACCCGCAGCACCCTCGATGCGCTGAAAGCCAGCCTGGATCGCGAAAAACTGGCACTGGCGTTTGCCGAGATCGGCACCTGCGAATTCGACGTGAAAAGTTCGATGGTGCGTTCATCGGACATGAGCCTGCGCCTTTTCGGCATCCGCAGCGATCAGTCGGACCTGCCCTACGAGACCTTGCTGAACAGCCTGCATCCGGAAGATCGATCCAAATTCAGCCACGCGCTCGAGCAATGCCTGAGCGGCACCGGCAACCTCGACGTCGAATACCGGGTAGCGTGGGCCGATGGCAGCTTCCGCTGGCTGCGGACCAAGGGCGATGCGCTGCTCGATCTCGACGGCGATCCGATCAAGGTACTGTGGGTCACGGAAGACGTCTCCCAGCGCAAAGACATGGATGCGCGCGTGCGCTTCCTGGCGCACCATGACCTGCTCACCGGACTGCCCAACCGCACGCTGTTCCAGGACCGCCTTCAGCAGGCGCTGGCCGCGGCCAAGCGCATGCAGACGCGCGTCGCGTTGCTGTTCATCGATCTCGACCGTTTCAAAACTGTGAACGATTCCTTCGGGCACCGCGCCGGAGACATTCTGTTGCAGACGGTCGCCGCCAGGCTGCGCGGATGCGTGCGCGAGACCGACACCGTATGCCGGCATGCGGGCGATGAATATCTGATCGTGCTTTCGGCGTTACGCGAGCCGTCGGAAGCCGGGTTGGTCGCAGAAAAGGTGCTGGCCATTTTCGACGAGGTTTTTGTGCTGGAAGGCCACGAAGTCCAGATCTCGGCGAGCGTCGGCATCAGCGTCTACCCGGACGACGGCCAGACTCTCGAGAATCTGATCCGCAATGCCGATGCGGCGATGTACCACTCGAAAAAAAGCGGCCGCAATCGCTTCGAATTCTTTACCCCGGAGCTGAATGCGCCGGTGGCCGAGCGCCTGGTGCTCGCCAATCAGCTGCGACGTGCGATCGAAAACAACCAGTTGGTGCTGCACTACCAGCCGCAATTCGACACCGCCACCAACGCTCTGATCGGCGCCGAAGCGCTGGTGCGCTGGAATCACACCGAACATGGACTGTTGTTCCCGGACAGCTTCATTGCACTGGCCGAGGAATCTGACATCATCCACCTGATCGGCGAATGGGTGCTGAACGAAGCCTGCCGTCAGATCGGCGAATGGCAGGCCAGCAACCTCAACATCGTGCCGGTCGCGGTCAATTTTTCGGCGTTCCAGTTTCGCAGCTCGAGCCTGGTCGAGGGCGTGGCGGCAGCATTCTCCCGCCACGGCGTAAAGCCGCAGCAGATCGAAATAGAACTTACCGAGAACGCCATCATGCAGGACCCGAAGGAAACTGCAAAAATGCTGGACCAGCTGCATGAAATGGGCGTCAGCCTGTCGATCGACGATTTCGGCACCGGTTATTCCAGCCTGAATTATCTGAAACGCTTCCCGATCGACAAGCTCAAGATCGACCGCAGCTTCGTCGAGGACCTGCCGCACGATCTGAACGATTCGGCGATCGTGCAGGCGATCATCAACCTGGCCAAAAGCCTGCGCATGGTCGTCATTGCCGAAGGGGTCGAAACCCAGGCACAGCTCGACTTCCTGCGTTCGCTCAGTTGCGAGGCTTACCAGGGCTATCTTGGCGGTCGGCCGGTCGACGCCGAAGGTTTCGCTGCACTGCTCAAGTAGTGCGCCGGCCGAACTCCGCTGCCTGCCGCCATTCGATCAGTGCGATTGCTTCCGCGGCGATACCCTCGCCGCGCCCGGTAAATCCGAGTCTCTCGGTCGTCTTCGCTTTGACGTTGACGCGCCCTTGATCTATGCCGAGATCGGCTGCGATGTTTGCGATCATCGCCGGGATGTGAGGAGCCATCTTCGGCGCCTGCGCAATGATGGTGGAATCGAGATTGACGATGTGAAAACCGCTTTCGCGCAGCAGCTTCGCTACCTCGCGCAGCAACGCCCTGCTGTCGGCGCCTTGGTAGCGGGAATCCGTGTCGGGAAAATGCCGGCCGATGTCGCCCAGCGCCGCCGCACCGAGCAATGCGTCGCACGCCGCATGCAGCAGCACATCGGCATCCGAGTGCCCATCCAGCCCTTTCTCGAACGCGATCGTCACGCCGCCGATGATCAGTGCCCGGCCCGTGACCAGCGCGTGAACGTCGAATCCCTGGCCTATTCTCATTTCGCCGCCCATCTCATTTCGCCGCCAAGGCGCCAAGATCGCCAAGAAAGCTATTCGGTGAGAACGACTCGCTGTACACCTTCACGCAGGGTGCGTTCATCGAAGTTTATAAGCAATCCAAGTTGACAGCCTGACACTTTCAGATAGGAGATGACTTGCGCTTTGTGGATGGGCAGTAGTTTATCAACGGCTTTCAATTCAACGACCAACTTTCCATCCACGAGAAAATCAACCTTTCCCTGCCCCACTTGCCGTCCTTTGTAATTGACTGCCATCGCATATTGCCTTTGATACGAAATCGCTTGGATGTCGAACTCCAGAGCAATGGCCTCTTCGTAAACACTTTCAAGATACCCCGGCCACAAATGCCGATGGACCTAAATTGCCGCCCCGATAACCGAATGGGCGAGCGTGTCTATTTCGAGACCTGGTTCATTCTTGGCGCTCTTGGCGTATTGGCGGTTCATCTGTTTTTCAG
>JANOGH010000667.1:0-3053 GCA_031414075.1 Betaproteobacteria bacterium
GCAAGCCAAGACGGTGGTGTTCTTCGCCGTGGACGGGTTTGCCGCTGGCATCGCTGGGGTGGCCGATCCGATCAAGGACAGCACGCCGGAGGCAATCGCAGCACTCAAACGAACGGGCGTGCGCATCGTGATGCTCACCGGTGATTCACGCAGCACGGCTGAAGCCGTTGCGCGACAACTCGGAATAGAGGAAGCGCTGGCCGAAGTGCTACCGGAGGACAAGGCGGTTCATGTAAAACGCTTACAGGCTGAAGGGCGCAAGGTCGCGATGGCAGGTGACGGCATCAACGATGCGCCGGCACTGGCACAGGCCGATGTCGGCATCGCCATGGGTACCGGAACCGACGTGGCGATGGAAAGCGCCGGCGTGACTCTGGTCAAGGGCGACTTGCGTGGCATCGCTCGCGCCGCCCTTCTATCGCGCGCGACGATGCGCAATATCCGCCAGAACCTCGCGTTCGCATTTGGCTACAACGCGCTCGGCATCCCGGTTGCCGCCGGCGTGCTGTACCCGGCTTTTGGCCTGCTGCTGTCACCGGTCTTCGCGGGCGCCGCCATGGCGCTGAGCTCGGTGTCGGTGGTCACTAATGCGTTACGGCTTAACCGCGTCAAGTTATGAACGTGGCGCGATAACAAATCCCATCATGACTTATCACTACGTGTGGTTGATCTGGTCGAGCACATTCCTGCTGCCCTGGGTTCTGCTGTACGCGTTATACCCGCAGCATCGGGCCACGATGTGGTGGGCAAGCGTGTTCATGGCGCCTTTCGGGCTGACCGAACCGATATTTGTACCCGAATACTGGAACCCGCCCAGCCTGTTCGATTTGGCGCAAAGGACCGGCTTCGACATCGAGAGCATCATTTTCAGCTTCGCAATCGGCGGCATCGCCGCAGTGTTCTACAACACCATCCTGCATAAACGCGTGGAGTTGCTCAACCTCGCGGAGCGCCATCAATGGCGGCATGGCTGGCACCGATGGGCGCTTGCGGCGCCGCTCGCCTTGTTTCCAATTTTATATGCCCTGCCTTGGAATCCGATCTACGCTGGTATCGCGGCGATGGTGTTGGGCGCGATTGCCGCAGTGTTATGTCGTCCAGACCTGAAATTCAACGCGCTGCTCGGCGGCGTTTTGTTCCTCGCGCTTTACACGCTATTTCTGCTGGGACTCAAGTGGTCGGCGCCAGGCTATATCGAACAGGTCTGGAACCTCAAGGCTCTCAGCGGAATCGTGATCTATGGTTTGCCAATCGAAGAACTGCTGTTTGGATTTTCATTTGGTCTCTTCTGGACGGGGATATATGAACATTTCACATGGCAACGCAGTGTTGCCGGATAGCCATTGCCAGGCAGCCGCCATCGCGGCGCTGAAGCAGGCGCGCACATTGGCAGTCCTCGCGCTCGGCCTTATTTTCGGGATGGCGCGGGCGGCAACGGTCAACCCCGATCAGCCGATACGGCTGGATGGAATGGAACTCTTCTTTGGGATGATTCCAGCCGAAATTCTGCGCGGCCATCCGAGTGATCATGAAGAACGAAGCATGCATGGTGGCGTTCCGCGCGGCAAAGGGGTTCACCATCTGATCATTTCGTTGTTCGATTCCAAGACCAAAACACGCATTACCGATGCCGTAGTCACGGGCAGCGTCACCGAGGTCGGAATGCCAACCCAAAACCGGAAACTCGAAGCGATGTTGTTCGGCGGTAACGTCAGTTACGGCAACTATTTCGCAATGTCCAATCAAGGTCCGTACGAAATCGTCGTCGATGTGCGGCGACCCGGCGGCCGCAAGACAGCAACCGCGCGCTTTCAATACCGGCATCAGCGAAGATGAGCGCGGGCGGTCGATCGTATTCACCTTAAGAACAAGGAGCAACGAGTGGCGTTTCCGTGAATACCGGTGCGAATCCTCCTCCGGGTGTGCGGAAGTTCGTGGTCTGTCCTTGATACAGGCGCGCCGCGACGAGCTTGACCACCCCGGCGTAGGCATAGTTGCGAACATCCGCCTTCAATGCCGTGGCAGTCTGCGTGTCGGCAACGTGCCGCTCGCTGGGGGCGACCAGCGCCTGCGCAACGTATGTGCTCTTTGCTACTTCCTCCCACACACGCTTCGTGAGCTTGTCGCCGCGATAGGTGGCCTTGCTGCCGTAGCCGGCGGCAGGTTTGAAGAAGAGCTGACGCCGCTTCGCCCACAACGCGTCCCTGTTCCCGGTCGTCATGATCTCCGTGCGTGGGATCGCGGCGAGCAGCGTTGCAATTGCGTCATCGGCGACGCCCGTCTCGCGCAGGAACGACTCGTCGCAGAGCAAGGTGAGGTTGCGCTTGTCTGCATACAGCGCATGCGCGCGCGGATGAGGGCTGACAACAACTTCTCCGGCGAGGTACGTGAGCTTAAGCGCCGTCTGAGCAGGCTGCTCCAGCGCAAAGTCGGTCAGCCGGTTGTAGATGAAATCGATGGGCTGGTTTCCATGCCACAAGCGCGCATCCTTGCGGGCGAGCTCGCGAGAATCGCAGATCGTCACCTCGATACCGTGACGGCTGAAAAGTTGCCGGTACAGAAGAAACTCGGGGTAAAGATACTGCTGCCCCGGAGCCTCGTCGACGATCGCCACCGACATCAGCGGAGCGTCCTTGCGCTGCAGACGCCACTCGGTCATGAATACCTCGAACAACGCTTCCTCGATGGCGTCGGCTTCCATCGGCGCCATCGCGAGCCCGGCCACGTCTGCGCAACAGGATCGGTGCGCACGCCCCAGAACCGCGTTGAGGAGCGCGCCGCCGGGATTCGTGTTGATCTCAATCAGTTGCGGCCCTGTGACGGACAGGTGAAAGTCGTACCCCAGAAGACCGCCGGGCGAACCCGGATCGTAACGCGCGATGTCGGGAGCCCATGTCAGCGCCGCATGGCGGAAATGCGGCGTTGCGACGATTGCGTCCACCGCGCCGATCACACGCGCCATACGTTCGATGTGCTCGCGTGAGACGAACATCGGAACGGACGCGAAAAGATGCGGATGCGTCTCGACCATGGCACTGGACAGCCCGCGAGTG
>JANOGH010000668.1:0-1732 GCA_031414075.1 Betaproteobacteria bacterium
GCCTGTCCAAACACGGACCGCCCCTGCTGCGTTGCCTGCTCTACAACGCGGGCATGGCCGCAGCCAACAGCAAGGTATTCAAGCCCGTGTATCAGCAGCTGCGCGAACGCGGGTTGCAGACGACCGAGGCGATCGTGATCCTGGCGCGCAAGATCGCACGCATTGCCTTTGCGCTCTATAAGTCCGGAGAAGTCTTTGACGCTCAAAAACATCTTAAGACCGCTTGACAAAAACCATAGGATCTTCCCCCGCAAGCGAGGGAAGGAGTTTTTTCGGCTACAGAGACGCATAAGTTCCAAACAGGATGAAGCACTACACTAGCTTCGCCCATTTGGCATTTCTTAGCGTTTCCTTTGCGTCCCTTCGCGTCCTTTGCGGTGAAGGCTTATTTTGTCTTTTGCCGCATCAAGCAGGCAAATTCTGCAGGATGCCGTCCAGCATTTTCTTGGCATCCCCGAACAGCATGCGGGTGTTGTCCTTGTAGAAAAGCGGATTGTCCACGCCGGCATACCCGGTCGCCATGCTGCGCTTGAACACCACCACGGTCTTGGCCTTCCACACTTCGAGCACGGGCATGCCGGCGATCGGGCTGTTGGGATCTTCCAGCGCCCCGGGATTGACGATATCGTTGGCGCCGATCACGAGAGCGACATCGGTGTGCGGCAAATCGCCGTTGACCTCGTCCATCTCGAGAACGATGTCGTAAGGCACCTTGGCCTCCGCCAGGAGCACGTTCATGTGTCCCGGCAGCCGCCCCGCGACGGGATGGATACCGAAGCGCACATTGACCTTCTTCGCGCGCAGCCGCTTGGTGATTTCGCTGACCACGCCTTGCGCCTGCGACACCGCCATGCCGTAACCCGGGACGATCACCACTTCCCTGGCATCGCTCAAAAGGCCCGCCACTTCTTCCGAACTCGTGGCGATCACCTCTCCCTGCGGCACCGCGACGACGGCACCGCTGCCCGTTCCGAATCCGCCCATGATGACGGCGACGAAGTTGCGGTTCATCGCGCGGCACATGATGTAGGAAAGGATGGCGCCGCTCGAACCGACCAGCGCGCCGGTGACGATCAGCAAGTCGTTCGACAGCATGAAGCCGGTCGCCGCCGCCGCCCACCCGGAGTAACTGTTCAGCATCGACACCACCACCGGCATGTCCGCGCCGCCGATGCCGGCGACCAGATGCACGCCGAGGAACAGCGCAATCGCGGTCATCACCAGCAGCGGCACCAAGCCTTCCTGAATCGATGGCGCAGCCAGGAAGACATACCCCATCCAGACCGAAGCGAGGATGGCGACGAGATTCAGCCAGTGCCGGCCCGGCAGCATCAGGGGTTTGCCGGAAATCGTGCCCTGCAATTTGCCGAACGCGATGATCGAACCGGTGAAGGTAATCGCCCCGATGAACACGCCCAGAAAAATCTCCACTTCGTGGATGGTCTTTTCCGTGCCTTCGAAATGCGCGCCCGGATCGAGGAAACTGGCGACGCCCACCAGCACCGCGGCGAGCCCGACGAAGCTGTGCAGCATCGCCACCAGTTGTGGCATCTGCGTCATTTCCACCCGGGAGGCGACGAACACACCGATGAGCGCGCCGACAATCATGGCCGGAAACAGCACGGCATAGCCGCTGGTTTGAATGCCGACGATCGTGGCGATGATGGCGATCACCATGCCGACGAAGCCGAAGATATTCCCGCGCCGCGCGGTTTCCTGCTGGCTCAAGCCC
>JANOGH010000669.1:0-7696 GCA_031414075.1 Betaproteobacteria bacterium
GCCTGGACGAGAAACTGCCGGTAAGCCGCCGCCAGCAGCACATCGTCAAGGACCTCGGACGAAATCTAGTGTGATCCGTCATCGGTCCGGTTCGATATGCCGTTGCGTCGCCGACAGCCCGGTGAAGCCGGCGTGGAATTGGCTTATCATTGGGCAATCGTCTTGTTCATTCCGACAATAGGAAAAACATCATGACCGCGAACCTCGGCATCAAGGAGAAGGATCGAATCAGGATTGTGGATGGGCTGTCGAAGCTGCTTGCCGACAGCTACACGCTTTATCTGAAAACCCATAACTTTCACTGGAACGTAACCGGTCCGATGTTCCAGACGCTGCACCTCATGTTTCAGGCGCAGTACACCGAGCTGTGGACCAGTATCGATCTGATTGCAGAGCGCATCCGCGCGCTGGATGCGCCTGCGCCGGGCACCTACGCGCAGTTTTCGAAGCTCGCGTCCATCAGGGAAACTCTGGGCGTGCCCAAGGCCCAGGACATGATCAAGATCCTGCTGGAGGGACACGAGGCTGTAACCCGTACCGCCCGCAAGGCCTTCCCCGCTGCGGAAAAGGCGGGCGATCAGCCCACCATGGACTTGCTGACCCAGCGCATGGATGTTCATGAAAAAACCGCGTGGATGCTGAGAAGTCTCCTGGAGAAATAATCCGGCACGCGGGCCCGCAAGCTTATTCAAGGCTGTGAATCATCCTTCCCGAATCGTCATCGCCACTCGCGAGAGCGCGCTGGCGATGTGGCAGGCGCACCACATCGAGGCAGGGCTGCGCGCCCTTTATCCGACGATTCAGACGCATGTGATGGGCATGACCACGGAAGGCGACCGCGTGCTCGGCACGCCGCTCGCCAGGATCGGCGGCAAGGGACTGTTCGTCAAGGAACTCGAGTTGGCTCTCGAATCGGGGCAGGCGGACATAGCGGTGCATTCAATGAAGGATGTGCCGATGAATCTGGCGGCCGGATTCAGTATCGCGGCGATCACCGAGCGCGAGGATCCGCGGGATGCCTTCGTGTCCAACGGCTATCGAGACCTGGAGAGTCTGCCGCCAGGCAGCGTGATAGGCACCTCCAGCCTCAGGCGCGCGAGCCAGTTGCGCGCACGCTTTCCGCATTTTCACGTGGAGCCCCTGCGCGGTAACGTGCAGACGCGTCTGCGCAAGCTGGACGAAGGCAAGTACGCTGCCGTCATCCTCGCTGCTGCCGGACTCAAACGCCTCGGACTTTCCGCGCGCATCACCACGATTCTCGAACCGGCAGTCAGCCTGCCGGCAGTCGGGCAGGGTGCGCTGGGGATCGAGTGCCGTTCCGAGCGCAGTGACGTGATCGCGGCGCTGGCGCCACTAAATGACGCGGACACTCGCTGGTGTGTGGAAGCCGAGCGCGCACTGAGCCGGGCACTTGCCGGCAGTTGCCAGGTACCACTGGGCGGTTTCGCCGAGATCAGCGGTGGCAGTGCACGATTGCGCGGTTTCGTCGCCAGTCCGGACGGCAGCCGCATGGTTTCTGACGAAGCCACCGTCCCGCGTTCGGGTATGCCACAGGAACTCGGCAACGCGGTAGCGCAGCGCCTGATCGCAAAGGGCGCACTCGAAATTCTGGCCGTGCTGGAGGGGCAACTCGAATGAAACCCCAGTTAGCCGGAGCGGGAATCCTGGTTACGCGGCCCGCAGAACAATCCGTTCAGCTTGCCCGGCTTATCCGCGAGGCGGGTGGCGAACCCATTCTGTTCCCGGCTCTGGAGATCGAAGCGCTGGCGGAAACGGAGACGGCATCCGTCCTCATGCACCCGCTGCGTTTCGACCTGGTGGTTTTCGTCAGCCCGAATGCGGCGCGCGTGGCCATGCCGCAGATTCTGAAGAGTGGCGGCCTGGCTGCTCATGCCAAAGTTGCTGCGGTCGGGCCGGGAACGGTGGCCGAGTTGAAAAAATCCGGGGTGCGGAACATCATCTCACCGCAGTCGGGTTTTGACAGCGAAGCCCTGATTGGCGAGCTGTCGGCCCTGCCGCTCGGCGGCCGCCGAGTTCTCATAGTCAGGGGAAGTGGCGGCCGCGAGTTCCTGGGCGAGACCTTGCGCTCGCGCGGTGCCACAGTCGAATATCTCGAATGCTATCGCCGGGTGAAGCCGGATCGGGATATGCGGGAATTGTTGTCGCGGATGGGTCGCGATGGCATGAAGGCCTGCCTGGCAACCAGTTCGACCATCGTCGAAAACCTGTTTGAGATGGCGGGAGCGGCACGGCGCTCCTGGCTGTGCAGTACGCCGTTCTTCGTTCCTCATCCGCGCGTGGCTGCGACGGCATTTTCCCGCGGGGTGCAATGTGTGTTTGTCACCGGCAACGGCGATGAAGCCCTGGTGGCGGGACTGGAGACCTGGTTCGCACGTGTGCGTGCAGACCACGCCGCTTCATGAGTCAGTGGATTTTACTCAGAACCTATGGCCGATCAATCCGACGATAAGCTGGTGGTCACGGCCGCGCCGGCGCGGCGCCGGGCGCAATTCGCAACCGTGGTCTTGTTGCTGGCGCTCGCAGCGCTGGCACTCGCCGGGTGGCAGTGGTTCGATTCGCGCCGCAGTTTCGGCCTCCTCGAGCACGAGGTGGCAAAGCGTCTTGGCCAAGTCGATGCCCTGAGCCGCGACACCCGCGCGCTGGCGGCGCAATCGCGCGACACCATGGGCGACGTGAGCGCGCGGCTCGGACAGCTCGAGGCGCGCATGTTTGAATCCCAGAACCAGAGGCTCGCGCTCGAGTCGCTTTATCGCGATCTCTCGCGCAGTCGCGACGAGTGGACCCTGGCCGAGGTTGAACAGGTTCTGCTGATCGCCAACCAGCAGTTGCAACTGGCCGGCAACGTGAAGGCGGCGCTGATTGCCCTGGAAACGGCCGATGCGCGCCTGGCGCGCATGGACCGGCCACAGCTTACCGCCCTGCGTCGCGTGATCAACCAGGATATGGAGCGGCTGCGAGCGGCGCCTTACGTGGACATTGTCGGCATGGCGTTGCGCCTGGACAACGTCATGGGCCAAGTCGACACGCTTTCGCTGGCCATGGAACAGCGACCTGCACGGCCCAATACCGAACCGGAATCGCCCGGGGCCGGGTTCTGGCAGCAGATATGGCGGGAGACAAAACGGGACTTGCGCGATTTGATCCGCATCCAGAATGTCGAAAGGCCCGACGTTCCGCTGTTGTCGCCGGACCAGGCATTCTTCCTGAGGGAGAATCTGAAGTTCCGCCTGCTCGGTGCCCGCCTGGCGCTGCTTGCACACGATGAAGGCAGTTTCAAGGCCGACCTGCAGGCTGCTTCCGGCTGGCTGACGCATTATTACGACGGCGCTGACAAGACAGTTGCGGCCGCACAATCCACCCTCAAACAACTGGTCCAGTCGGATATCGGCAGCCACATGCCCGACATTTCCGCGAGTCTGGATGCAGCGCGCAGTTTCAAGCTCGTGCGCGAGCGCCCGCCGCGTTGATTCAATGCTGCCAAGAGCGGGCAAGAGGCACTGATGCGGACACTGTTGTGGGTGTTGGGCTTGTTTGCGGTCGCGGTCGGATTGGTGATCGCGGCCCGCTACAACAGCGGCTACGTACTGCTGGTACTGCCGCCGTGGCGTGCCGAGCTCTCGCTCAATCTCGCCATCACGCTGGCGCTGTCGGTCTTCTTCATCGCCTATGTCCTGGTGCGTACCATCATCACCACGGCGACCATGCCGGCGCGGGTGCGTGCGTTCCAGAAAAGGCGCTCGGAGAACCGGGCGCGGGCGGTATTCAATGAAGCGCTGATCAATTTCTTCGAGGGCCGCTACGGGCGGGCGGAAAAAGCCGCTTCTGCAGCGCTGAAAGCGGGCGAATCCCCCGCGCTTTCCGCCATGCTGGCGGCGCGCGCCGCACACGGCATGCGTGCCTATGCCCTCCGCGACAAGTATCTCGCGAAGGCCGCCAGCACGGATCCCGACGAAGACGCGATGAGGCTCATGGCGCAAGCGGAAATGCTGCTCGATGAGCGTCGTTACTACGACGCTCTGGACGTTCTGAAAAAGCTCCCGCAGAAGCATACGGCGGCGCTTCGGCTGGAATTGCGTGCGCAGCAGATGGCAATGAATTGGGAGCGCGTGCTGGCACTCATTCCCCAGCTCGAGAAGCGCAGGGTGTTCGAGCGCCCGGTCGTCGCCCAACTGCGCCGGCAAGCGGTCATCGAAATCCTCAAGCGCAAGGCGGTAGACGACAAATCGCTGCGGGAATATTGGGACCGGCTGCCTGCGGAAGATCGGATCGAACCGCGCATAGCCGCAACGGCAGCGCAGTCCTTTATCGCGCTGGGTCGCTGCCGGGAAGCGCACAGGATCGTGGAGGAGGGGCTCGAACGCCAGTGGGACTCTGCGCTTTTGGCGATTTATTCCGAATGCCTCGGCACGGACGTAAGGCAGCAGTTGGAACGCGCGGAAAAGTGGCTTGAGCAACACCCGCGCGACGCGGTTCTGCTGCTGACGTTGGGACGGCTTTGCGCCCACCAGGGTTTATGGGGCAAGGCACGCAGTTATCTCGAAGCCAGTCTTTCGATCGAGTCCACGCACTCGGCGCACCTCGAACTCGGACGCCTGCTGGCGCGCGAGGGTAAGCCGGCCGAGGCGGCAGCCGAGTATCAAAAAGCGCTGGAAGTTACGCTCGAACAACTGAAACAACACGCCGGCGGACGCAGAAGGCCGGTGGTTTGATGGCGCACCGCGAAACCAGACGGAGTTTGTTCACATGAATGCACCAGGCCGGAATCCGGCTGCAACCGACAAGGAATCACCGCTGCGGGAAGATATCCGTCTGTTGGGACGTATCCTCGGCGATACCCTGCGCGAACAGGAGGGCGAGGCGATATACGAGCTGATCGAGCGCACGCGCCAGAATGCGATCCGATTTCGCCGGGATCGCGATCCACAGGCCAAGCGCGAGTTGGAGGCCATGCTTAACAAGCTCGATCCGGTGCGCACCATCGCGGTGGTGCGGGCGTTCAGCTATTTTTCGCAGCTGGCCAATATTGCCGAGGATCAGCATCACAACCGCCGACGTCGCGCACACCTCATCGCCGGCTCCGCTGCGCAGGAAGGCAGTATGGCCCTGGCGCTGGCCCGCGCGAGCGAGGACGGAGTGACGTCGGATCAGGTTTCGGAATTTTTCGCCCATGCAGTGATCTCGCCGGTGCTGACCGCGCATCCGACAGAGGTCCAGCGCAAGAGCATTCTCGATTGCCAGATCGAGATCGCGCGTCTGCTGACCGAGCGAGACCGCACCCAGCTCACGCCGGATGAACTGGCGCAGAACGAAGACGCCCTGCGTCGCGTTGTGCTGACGTTATGGCAAACGCGCATCCTGCGCGAGTTGCGGTTGACGGTGAATGACGAGATCGAGAACGGGCTGTCGTACTACCGTTACACCTTTCTGCGCCAACTGCCCAGGCTCTATGCGGAGATCGAAGATCTTCTCGCGGATCGGAACGCGGGCAAGGTCACATCGGCAAACTTCCTTAAGCTGGGCAGCTGGATCGGCGGCGATCGCGACGGCAATCCCCATGTGACCAATGACGTGATGCGGCACGCGCTTACGCGCCAGTCTGCCACTGCGATGGATTTCTATTTCGATGAGCTTCACCAGCTGGGCGGAGAGCTGTCGCAATCGGTGCGCATCGTGGAAACGACAGCGGCACTCGATGAACTGGCGGCCCGTTCGCCGGATGTTTCCGAGCATCGCCGTGACGAGCCCTATCGTCGCGCGTTGACAGGCATCTACGCCCGGCTTTCCGCGACCTCGCATGCGCTCGGTCATCGCGTACCCGACCGGCCAGCGGTTGCCCAGGCGCAGCCCTATCGGGACAACGCCGAATTTGCCAGGGACCTCGCGGTATTGGCGGACTCGCTGGCGGCCAACGGCTCCAGGCGCGTTGCGCGGGGCAGATTGCGCAATCTGTTGCGCGCGGCTGACCTGTTCGGCTTCCATCTGGCGCCGCTGGACATGCGTCAGCACAGCGGCATGCACGAACAAGTCGTCAGCGAGTTGTTCTTGCTCGGCGCGCGCAAGGAAGGCTATGCCGAACTAGACGAAAACCGGCGCTGCGAGTGGTTGCTGCAGGAACTCAAGCTGCCGAGATTACTACGTTCCCCTTACCTGAAATACAGCGAGGACGTTGCAAAGGAGTTGGCGATCCTCGAAACAGCGGCGCAGATGCACCGCCGATTCGGCGCCCAGGCGTTGCCGAACTACATCATCTCCAAGGCCGACGCCGTCAGCGATCTGCTCGAAGTTGCGCTTCTGCTGAAGGAAGTGGGTTTGCTGCAGACGGGCGAGAATCCACGGTTGGAGCTCAACATTATCCCGTTGTTCGAGACCATCGCCGACCTGCGCGACTGCGGCCCGATCATGGGCCAGTTGTTCTCGGAGCCCTACTACCTGCAGTTGCTCGCGAGCCGGGGTGGCGTGCAGGAAGTGATGCTCGGTTATTCCGACAGCAACAAGGACGGTGGATTCCTGACCGCAAACTGGGAGCTGTACAAGGCGGAAGTCGAACTCGTGAAAGTATTCGCCCGCCATGGCGTGAAGCTGCGGCTGTTCCATGGTCGCGGCGGCTCGGTCGGTCGCGGCGGCGGCCCGAGTTACCAGGCCATCCTTGCGCAGCCGCCCGGGAGCGTGGCGGGACAGATCCGTATCACCGAGCAGGGTGAAGTGATTGCCAGCAAGTATTCCGATCCGGACATCGGCCGGCGCAATCTGGAGACTTTGCTGGCAGCGACCTTTGAGGCTACCGTGCTCAGGACCCAAGGCGGTGAACAGCCCGCTTATCTCGAAGTCATGGAAGAAATGAGCCCGGCGGCATTGGCTGCCTACAGAAAGCTGGTCTACGAAACGCCTGGCTTCGTGCAATTCTTCCGCAGCGCGACGCCGATCGCGGAAATTGCCGATCTTAATGTCGGCAGCCGTCCTGCCTCGCGCAAGAAGACCAACCGCATCGAAGACCTGCGGGCGATCCCCTGGGTTTTTTCGTGGTCGCTGTCGCGGATCATGTTGCCGGGCTGGTATGGATTCGGCGCCGCGGTCGAAGAATTAATCGCGCGGCGCGGCGAAGGCGGCATGGAGTTACTGCGACAGATGTACCGGGAGTGGCCGTTTTTCCGCACCCTTCTATCGAACATGGACATGCTGCTGGCAAAAAGCGATATCAGCATTGCTTCGCGCTACGCGGAACTGGTGACGGACGCAGCATTGCGCGAAAGCATATTCGCGCAGATCCAGGACGAATGGCACCGCACGGTGCGTTACCTGCTGGCGATTACCGGCCAGAGCGAATTGCTGGAGGCCAATCCGGCGCTGTCGCGCAGTCTGCGCAATCGTTCGCCGTATATCGATCCGCTCAATCACCTGCAGGTGGAATTGCTCCGGCGTTATCGAGCGGGTGAAACGCACGAGCGGACGCGGCGGGCGATCCTGCTGACGATCAATGGTATCGCCGCCGGCTTGCGCAACAGCGGCTAGCAAACCTGTTAGCCGCCAAGACGCCAAGAGCGCCAAGGTAAACCTCAGAAATAGATACAAGAGCGCATGGTTGCACGTAGCGCTGTTTGGTGTGCTTTTTGCCGATCTAATGGGTTTTTGTGTTTGTCCTTCTTGGCGCTCTTGGCGTCTTGGCCGCTAACAGGTT
>JANOGH010000670.1:0-13935 GCA_031414075.1 Betaproteobacteria bacterium
GCAAATCCGGCCCAGTCCGGCCAATCGGGCGCAACAGCCAAGCCTGCGAACTGACCGGCGCACATATTTCTTTGCCGGCGAGCAAGTTTCACCGGCATTATTGCGTTTTCCCCGGGGACCAACCATGAGCTCTTACGTCGACGACGTATTGATCAATGACGAGCGGGTGATATACCGCGCCAGGATCAGCAAATGGTCATTGTCGCCGTTCATTCTGCTGGGAGCGCTGTTGCTTGTCGTCTTCGGCATCGGACTGCTGTTCTGGTTTTGGGCCTGGATCGTCTACTCGACGACCGAGCTGGCGATCACCAACAAGCGCGTGATCGCCAAGACGGGGCTGATCCAACGCCGCACCATCGAAATGTTCCTGGAGAAAATCGAAAGCATCCAGGTCGACCAGAGCGTCCTCGGCCGCCTGTTCAATTTCGGCTCCGTCGTGATCTCTGGCACCGGCGTGCACAGCGCGCCGTTCAAGAGCATCTCCGACCCGTTGGCGCTGCGAAAGAATTTCATGATGGCCGCGGACGCCAGGCGCGCCGCATAGGTCTTCCGCCGGCTCTCACGGGCCGTCGTTCACTGGCGGCAACGCAAAGAAGGGTCGACTGTCAATTCATAGTCAGGCAAGCTGCCGGCATCCAAACACGGACCGGAGTTTTCCGATGGTCGCTCGAAGCAATGCCGACGTGGTCCATGCGCCCCACCCGCCGCTGACGGACTACTACCAGAACGAGGCGCAGCGCCGCAACTGGGTGCAGCGCATATTCGACGATACCGCCGCCG
This sequence comes from Betaproteobacteria bacterium, assembly GCA_031414075.1. GTDB lineage: Bacteria > Pseudomonadota > Gammaproteobacteria > Burkholderiales > JACQAP01 > JACQAP01. Next base: position 781 of record JANOGH010000670.1, read on the forward strand.
ACTACGACCGCGTGGAACGTTTCATCGGCCTGGGATCGGGATCATGGTACCGCGGTGCAGCGCTGCTGCGGGCAGGACTCGCACCCGGCATGAAAGTGCTGGACGTCGGTGTTGGAACGGGGCTGGTATCGCGCCAGGCCGCGCGCATCGTCGGCGTCCCCGACCTGGTCACCGGCATCGATCCGAGCCCCGGCATGCTGGACAATGCGAAAGTGCCCGCCGGTGTGAAGCTGGTGCGCGGCGGCGTCGAGCAACTGCCGTTTGCCGATGCCAGCTTCGATTTCGTAACGATGGGCTATGCATTGCGACACGTCGCGGACCTGTCGCTCGCGTTCCGTGAATGCTTCCGCGTGCTGCGGCCCGGCGGGCGCTACTGCATCCTGGAGATCACGAACCCGGAGAAAAAATTTCAGGCCACGCTGCTGAAAGGCTACTTGCGTGGCGTGGTGCCCTGGCTCGCCCGGTTGACTTCGCGCAGCGCGGAAACGCCGGTACTGTGGAATTATTACTGGGACACCATCGCGGCGTGTGCGCCGCCGTCGCAGGTGATGCATACGCTCGAAGCCGCCGGCTTCGGCAAAGTGGATCGCCACGTCGAGCTGGGCATATTTTCGGAGTACCGGTCCGACAAGCCGCACAACTGACGCGAAAACCTTTAGTCCAGCTTGAAAATGATTTCCTGGTCGGCCTGGTAGCTGGTGCCGTCGCGTTTGAAAATGTACTGAACCACCGCCTCCATGACCACGGCGTCGAAGACGCCCGGCGGATCCGCGGCCAGGATTCTTGCCTCGCTCACGCTGCCGTTGACTTCGACGGTCAGCCGCACACGCACACGGCCCTGAATGTGCGCATCCTCCGCCTCGCGCGGATACTTTGGCTTCACCTTCCTGACCGGCTTGACGTCGCGGAACACGGACGGCAGCGGCTGCGCCTCCGGTTTCGGCTCGGGCACCGGCTCGGGCGGTTTTTCTTCTTCCTTCGGTTTCGGCTCCGGCTTCGGCTCGAGCTTCGGCAGCACGATCTTCGCCTGCACTTCGTTCGGCAGCGGCTTGGGCAAGACGATCGGTATTTGCTTGATCTGGCGCTCGGGTTTTGGTTTCTGCTTTTTCGGCGGCTCCGGCGGCGGTATCTCCTCCAGCGGGGGTTGCTCGAGGCGCACCGACATCACCGGCTCCGGCGGCGGCTCCTGCCAGAATTGCAGCACCGACCAGTTCACGCCCAGCAGCAGGAACGGCAGGATGATTTCCATGCCGAGCGCGATCAGCAGCGCGCGCCACAGCGGCAGCGTCTGCTGCTCGGCGTCCCTTGGCTGTGCCCACAGCGGACCCCGGTTGACGACTGCGGTGCTCATCGGCCCTGGTCGCCTGCTGCGTTCACTTCTTTTCCGCCTTCGCGGCGATGCCGACCGACGAGATGCCGGCGCCGCGAACCGCGTCCATCACCTGCAACAGCGACTGCAGCGGAACGTCCTTGTCGCCGGCCAGCACGACGTCGACCGGCTTCTGTTTTTTCAACTCGACGAGCTTGGCCTTCAGCTCTTCCTGGGTAACGGGCTTGCCGTCGATGACGGCCTCGCCGGCTTTCGTGATGCCGACGGTGACAGTGGAGGACTTGATTGACTGCGTGGTCTTCGAACTTGGAATTTCCATCGGCACGCCGGTGCCGGCGATCATCCGCAGCGAGATCACGACGAAGAACACCAGCAGGAACATCATGATGTCGATCATCGGTATGACTTCCACGCGCGGCGGCTTGGCCTCGAAATAGCTGGCCCGGCTGCGCGCACTCATGCCGTCCGGCCCCGGATCGCCGCGACGCCACTGCTGTGCGCCTCACGCACCGGCATGCCCTGATGCGTCGAGCCTCCGCCATAGAGCCGGTTCAGCACCATCACCTTGAGCAGATCCATCTGGTGCACCGCCAGCCGGACGCGCTTGTTGAAGTGATTCAGGAACAGCACCGCAAAAATGGCGATGAACAGGCCGGCACCGGTGGCGACCAGCGCCTCGGCGATGCCACCCGTCACCATCTGCGTCGCCGCCCCGCTGGAGCCCGCAGTGCCGAGGATATCGAAGGCATGGACCATGCCGATGATGGTGCCGAGCAGTCCCATCAGCGGCGCCAGGGTGACCGACGTGTCGAGCACCCAGATCAGGCGATCGATCCTCGGCAACTGCCACATGATCGCCTCGTCGATATGCCGGTCCATGGTCTGGGAATCCTCACCGCGCGAGGCCAGCGCCGATGTGATGATTGATCGCTGCAGCGAGCCGTCGTAATGCGTGGCCAGTTGCTCGAGTTTCTCCCAGTTCTGGTACTCGACCAGTTGCAGGTCGTGTTCCATGGCTTCGCCGGAACTCAGCACCTTGAAGAAAAAGTACGAGCGCTCGACGATCACCGCCAGCGTGATCAGCAGCAGCACGCCCATCAACGGCAGCAGGCCGCCGGACATCACGCTCAGTTGAATCAGTTTGTCTATCATTGTCTCCATCCCTAAATAAAATAAGAGCGCTCACCGCAGAGGACGCGGAGGACGCAGAGGAAAAACAAACACGAACATGAAGAATGAGGTTGAAAGCGGGTGATCATTTTTGAATTCGTGCCGCCAAACTATTGTGGCTATGAATCATCTGCAATGAAAGTTTTGAACCACGTCGCCAATGCCTTTGCTTTTCCTCCGCGTCCTAAAAGGGTACTCCGACGTGCTAAGCACGTAGGGTATCCGCGTCCTTTGCGGTTAGAGTCTACTGCTGGAGCGGAGGAAAAAACGGCACACCGTAGCGCTCGGCTATACGCTTGGTTTCCCCGCTCTTCAACATCGCCGCGAACTCCTCGTCGATAAATTTCAATAGCTCGACTTCCTTTTCCTTGATGCCCCAATTGTTGTCGAAACGCATTTCGTTCGGCGGCTGGTAGCCCTTCACCATCTCGAATTCCGCATTCGCATGTTCGAGTCTCGCCTGCGAGATCGAGCCAGACCAGATCATCGCGGCATTGACCTGCCCCTTGATCAGCGCGTCGATGACCTGATAGTTCTGAAAGAAAGTTGCGTGCGGGATATCGTGCTCGTCGGCGTATTCGCTCATGGGCGAGTACGCCGGAACGCCGACCTTTACGTTCTGCGCCTTGGCATCGTCGAGCGTCTTGACGTCGCTCGCCGGTCCCTGGGTCACCAGCACGTAGCCGGTGCTCATGAACGCCTTGGTGAATGCCATTTTGTGCTTCGGCATGTGGTGATCATCGCCCGTGTACGTCAGCCCGAGGAAGATGTCGCAGATGCCCTTGTCGATGGAAGTGGCAAAGGTGACGCCGACGCCGAAGCGCATCCCGGTATTCACCCAGGCGATGCTGACGTCCCAGCCATGCTTCTTGGCGATCACCTGCAGGATCTCGATTTCGATGCCGGCCGGTTCATTGTTGTGCGCGGTTCGCGAAAACGGCCAGAACCAGGCGTCCGCACAGGCGAGGATGCGGCCCATTTTCTGGACACGCTCCATCGCAGGCACCGTCTTCAGCTCGTCCGGAATCGCGGTCGGCGGGAAATTACGATAGCCGGATTGATAGAGCCGGTCGGAGAGCGGATCGAATACTTCCGGCTTGCGATAGCCGATTTGCGGCCTGCGATCCCTGCCGTAGACGTACTCGGGTTCGAGCTCGAACACCTTGGCGTCGTCGGCAAGCGCACGCCAGGCAACGACGGTCATGGCGGCTGCCACCAGCAACATGGCGATGCCGCGAACGGGAATTCGCATAAAAAATCTGCTCAGGAAGGCTCGCCGGCTCCCGTGGCAACGCAGTCACCCCCGGGACAGCACATTCTCGTTTTTACGTAAAGCACCACGATGTTGACGACAGGACGAGATCGAACGGGATCTGGCGTACGCCGCAGGATGGATGCCGATGTTTTGTTATGTTGGCGCAATCCTATAGCAAATCCCAAGGATCAGGCCACGGAATTGGGGGCATCCGGGCAATCTTGCCCGCGGTCGGCGCGCGCAGGTTCTTACAAACTTGCGCTTCTGCCCGGAAACCCTGCCCACCGGGCGCGGCTCCGTCCGTGCTAACCTGCTGCTGAATCTTTTCGCTCAGGCTAGGGCGTCGGTTTCTGTCGGGTCGGAATAACGACGTGCCGGGCGTCGCCTTGAGCGTCGTGCCGTGCCATCGCTTGAAAAAAATTGCGACACACTGGAGCTGGAGATGTCCCTGAAAATGAAACCGCACGGATGGTTCGCCTGGATACTCTGCGCGCTGCTCGTCGGCTGCGCTTCGCAGCCAAAGCAACCGCCGCGCATCACAATGAACGGATTCTCCCTCGCGCCGCCCACGGAAAAGGAGTGGATTGTCGCCAAGCGCAGTCCGGAGCTGATGGTCATCGGCAAGGCCGGGCGCTTTTCCGGGGAAACATTCACGCTGGAGGCGACGCTCGTCAAACTGCCGCCCGTGGCGTCCCCGGAAGATCTGGTGCGGCAGGTGGAATCCACGCAGCGCAAGGAACTGGATCCGAAGCGATTTCGGCTGTTCAAGCTCGAAGTCGGACAGCAAGCCGTCCACGGTCAGCCCTGCGCGCTGTCGCGCGTCGAAGTCGCCGAGCGTACGACGACGGACGGCACCAGCTCCCCGGTCAACATGATGATGGAAACCGTGACGCTGATCTGTCCGCACCCGAAGAATCCGCTACGTGGAATCAACATGGCGTATTCGCATCGGCATTTTCCAGAAGACGTCGACCCCCAGTTTTCGCAGGATGCCGCGATACTGATGCAGAGCCTGGCCTTCGAACCGCTGTGAAGGGTGGCCGCCACGATATTCTGGTGAAAGACCTGCTCCGGTAGCACGCGGCCGCCGCGGTTTTGGCCACTACTTGGATCGAGGCACCCGAAACGCTAGACTGTGACCATGAATTCTGATGGATATTCCTGACGTGATCGGAAGCACCACATTCGCACTGGCCACGGAGACGGACGCGCTCGGGATCGCGAGGATGTCGCGCGACCTGATCGAGACCGGGCTGGGCTGGTCGTGGACTGCGACACGCGTCCTGCGCTCGATCCGCGATCCTGAGACCCTGGTGCTGGTCGCCCGTGAAGGCAGGCAAAGCATCGGCTTTGCGATCATGGACTTTGGTGAGGAAGCGGCGCATCTGGCACTACTCGCCGTCGATACGTCCCATCGCCGGCGTGGCATTGGCCGCCGCCTGTTCGACTGGCTGAAGGAAAGTGCGCTCACCGCCGGCATTGCCGTGGTCAAACTGGAATTGCGCGCGGGCAACGTCGAAGCACAGCACTTCTATCGCTGCCTGGGATTCGAGGAAACAGGCTGGACGGTCGGCTACTATCGCCGGCGCGAAACTGCCCTGCGCATGGCGTTGCGTCTGCGCCAACCCATCGCCGGAAATCCGCAGCAGGCACGCTGAGTATTTTGCACGCGATCAGGGACGGAGTAAGCCTGACAAAGTCGGCAAGGGATTCCCCGATCCGCAAGATTGCCCTGGGTCCGTCGGATACGATCCTCGATCGCCGGGGCGACGGTACGATCCTGATCCGGTCGCCGCACGCACTCGGTCCCCAACCGGCCAAGCTCGGCGAGCGCCTCGTGCACTGGGCGCGCGAAACACCGGGGAAAATATTCCTTGCCAAGCGCGATGCCGGCGGGACGTGGCGTACGCTCGCCTACGCGCAGACCCTCGACCTGGTGCGCACTCTCGGCCAGGGGCTGCTCGATCGCGGTCTGTGCGCACAACGTCCGCTCGCGATCCTGTCGGGCAATGATCTGGAGCACGCGTTGCTCGCGCTCGCGGCAATGCATGTCGGGGTGCCGTATTCGCCGATCTCCCCCGCGTACTCGCTGATCTCGACGGACCACGCCAAGCTGCGCTACATCCTCGAGTTGCTCGAACCCGGTGTGGTGTTCGCCGCAACCGGCGAACGCTACGCCAAGGCCATCGCCGCGGCCGTGCCGCCAGACTGCGAACTGGTCGTAACCGAGGCGCCACCCGAGCACCGCCACGCCACGTTGTTCGACGCGCTGCTCACCCCCCTTGCCGGAAAAGGAGTCGACGATGCCTTTGCCGCGGTGAATCCGGATACGGTGGCCAAGATCCTGTTCACCTCCGGATTGACCGGGCAGCCGAAGGGCGTGATCAACACCCAACGCATGCTGTGCAGCAATCAGGAAATGCTGGCCACGACCCTGCCGTACCTGCGCGAGGTCCCCCCTGTGCTGGTCGACTGGCTGCCGTGGAACCACACCTTCGGAGCCAATCACAATTTCGGCCTGGTGCTCTACAACGGCGGCACGCTCTATATCGACGACGGACGGCCGGTGCCCGGCCTGTTCGAAAACACCGTGCGCAACCTGCGCGAGATCGCCCCCACCGTCTATTTCAACGTGCCGCGCGGCTTCGAGGAACTGGCCACCTATCTGAAGCGTGAACCCGCGCTGCGCGAGACGTTTTTCAGCCGCGTCGGCATGCTGTTCTATTCCGGAGCCGGATTGGCGCAACCGGTGTGGGACGCATTCGAAGAACTCGCTGCACAGACCTGCGGTGAACGCATTCTCTGGATCACCGGCCTGGGCGCAACCGAGACCGCGCCGCTGGCGACTTGCGCCAACTGGGAAGCGGGTCGCGCCGGCATGATCGGGCTGCCGGTCGCCGGCCAGGAGATGAAGCTCGCGCCGTGGGGCGACAAGTTCGAGGCGCGTTTTCGCGGACCAAACATCACGCCCGGCTATTGGAAGCAACCGGAACTCACGCGCGCGGCATTCGATGACGAAGGCTACTACCGGATGGGCGATGCCGTGCGTTTCGACGATCCGGATCATCCGCAGAAAGGGCTGATGTTCGATGGCCGCCTGGCCGAAGACTTCAAGCTGTCCAGCGGAAGCTGGGTCAGTGTCGGCCCGCTTCGCGCGCGGTTTCTCGCTGCGGCAGCACCGTTCGTGCAGGACGTCGTCGTTGCGGGTCACGACCGCGATTACATCGCGCTGCTCGTGTTCCCGCGGGTGGACGAATGCCGTGCTCTGTGCGGTTTCGAGCAGCAGGCGACAGCGTCCGAAATAATCACCCACGTCCTGGTGCGAACGCGCTTCCAGGCACTGCTCGATCAGCTTGCCATTGAGGCCACCGGCGGCACGACGCGAATCCGGCGTGTGTTGCTGCTCGACGTGCCGCCTTCTATCGACGCCGCCGAAATAACCGACAAAGGTTCCATCAACCAGCAAGCGGTTCTGGACCATCGCGCAACGCTGGTCGAGGAGATCTATGCGGCGACACCCTCGTCGCGCACGCTCTGCGCGAATCTCAAGGAAGCACCCCATTGAGCTTTACAGATCGGAGACGCCGGTGCGCGAATCGAGCAAGCGGGTTGGGATCACAAATCGATTCGGTAGGGCGCCAGCGCATCCGCCAGCAGCTTGGGCACCTCCACGGAGCGGGCATCGGCACGACTGATCGCGACAGTGACCAGATAACCTTCCGCGACCACTTCGGCGCCCGACTTGCTCACAGCGAATTCGAACCGGATCGAGCTGCGTCCGGTGCGGGCAACCCAGATTTCCGTGTCCAGCAAATCATCCAGGCGCGCCGGACCCCGGTAATCGAGGTGGAATCGCACGCGCGGCAACCAGATATCCAGCCGATCCCATAGCGTGGCATAGGGAAAACCTGCCGCGCGGAACAATTCGGTCTCGGCCAGTTCGACCAGCCGCGTGTACGCGCTCCACAGAATGATGCCGCTCGCGTCCACATCGCTCCAGCGCACGTGCTCCTGCACTCGGAAATGCCGGTCAGCCCGGGTCGAAGAGTCGATTTCCCTTTCCGTCACTTCGCGCCACCGCACAACCAGCTTCGCATCGTCCGGTTGATCTCTTGCGCGATATAGCCGCCCATCGACAGACCGGCCATGTCGGCAAGGTCCGATAGTTGGGGTTCCCACAGTGCCGCATCGCAGAGCAGGCCGGGAAGAAGGACGAGGCGTTGTTTTTGATTCATTGGATACGGAACCGAGGCGCTTCAAGTGTACTTTTTCGAGCACCGAAAGCAAGGCGAATCAGCGCGCAGGAATCAATCGGGGAGAAGATGCAGACCGTTCACCGCCTTTTCCCCGGGGGCGTAGAATCAGCGTCATGGCTACCGTGATCGCATCCGCCACCGGCGAGGAGTGTTAGAGGAGATCGCGCAAGCGGCGCTCGTCGCACTGGACCGGTAACGCACGGCATGATCACCCCCACTGCATTCGGTTTTCGCGCCGCGGTCCTGGGCTGGATAGACCGCAACATTTTCGCGCTTGGACGCGAGATGCGTCTGTCCTATCTGCCGCCGCTGATGGTTTACGCCGCTGCCGGCATTTCCGGCCTGACCGGCATTGTTGGCACCTTCTATGTGAAGGAGCGACTGGGCTTATCCGCCGAGTTTCTCGCCGCGCTCGGTTTCTGGATGATGCTGCCATGGGCGCTGAAGATGCCGCTCGGGCATCTGGTGGACCTGGTCTGGCGCTGGAAGAGCCTGCTGGTGTACCTCGGTGCGGGACTGATCACGCTCAGCCTGCTGATCATGATCGGACTGCTGGGCCACACCGACGCGATGACCGCGGTTGCGCCGGTCGAAACCTGGTACGTGCTGGCCACCCTGCTGGCGCCGATCGGTTACGTGGTGCAGGACGTCGTGGCCGACGCCATGACCGTCGAAGCAGTGCCCCGCGTCGATGACGACGGCCAGGGAATCGTTGCGGCCGAGCTCAAGGCGATGCACACGACCATGCAAACCCTGGGGCGCGTCGCGATCATCGGCGGCAGCGTGGCCGTGTCCATCCTGAACATTTTTCTGCTGCACGGCGTCGGTGCGCTGCCGCAAGCGCAGAGGTCCGCCGCGTATCTTTCCATCTACCAGCTTGCGCTGTTCATCCCGCTGGTCTCGGTGCTGGGAGTGATAGTGGCATCGTGGCTGCGACGGCGCGCGCTGGCGCGGCTGGCCGCCGAAGGGCGCACGCGCGCGCAATCCGAAGCAATCCTCGACCGCCATATCGACCCGCCGCCGGTGAACTGGTGGATCCTCGGTGGAGGACTGGCGTTCGCGGTGGTTTCCCTGAGCGTCGGCCTGGGCCAGATACCGGCGGGGCAGGAGATCGTATTTTGCGTGTCCATGGCCATCGTCATCTTCATGATGTGGCGGCTGACGCGCGAGCTCGAACCCCGGGCCCGCAATTTCCTGGTGGGAACTGCGCTCGTGGTGTTCGCATTCCGCGCCACACCCAATCCGGGCGCCGGCTCGACCTGGTGGATGATCGACGCCCTGGGTTTCGACCAGCAGTTCATGGCCACGCTGGGGTTGATTGCCTCTGCCCTGACGCTGTTCAGCCTGTTCATCTTTCGCCGCTTCATGGCCGAGCATTCGATCGCCTACGTCGTCGGGGTGCTGACCCTCATCGGCGCGCTCCTCTCGCTGCCCTACATCGGCATGTATTACGGGCTGCATGAGTGGGCGGCGGCCCATACCAACGGCGTGGTGGATGCGCGTTTCATCGCGCTGATCGACACCGCGCTGGAGTCCCCGCTGGGGCAGATCGCGATGATCCCGATGCTGGCCTGGATCGCCAACTCGGCGCCGGAAAGACTCAAGGCCACGTTCTTCGCGGTGATGGCTTCGTTCACCAACCTGGCGCTGTCGGCCTCGCAACTCGGCACCAAGTACCTGAACCGGATGTTCTCGGTTACTCGCGAAGTCAAGGATTCCGTTACCGGCCAGGTCATTGTGCCGGCCGACTACGGCGAACTGGGCGCTTTGCTCATTGCGGTGATGGTGATCGGCCTTGCGCTGCCGTTTCTGGCCATCCTGTTCTCCAGGGTGACGCGCTTCCGCAACGCCTGACCACTGCATTGCCGGAAATTCATGACTGCAGTGCGCGTGACCGGCGCCGCCCCGGGGGCAGCAAACATTGGCCACCTAGTGTAGTGCTTCATCCTGTTTGGAACTTATGCGTCTCTGTAGCCTAAAAACTCCTTCCCTCGCTTGCGGGGGAAGGCGGGGATGGGGGCATGTTTAGCGTGCACGTGCGCGATTCGCCCCCACCCTACCCTCCCCCGCAAGCGAGGGAGGGAAAGGTCCGGTAATTCAGAAGCACTACACTAGATCATCAGGTATTTCTCCTTGATTTCCCCGTTCGCCATCAGTTCGGCCATCGTGCCCTGATAGCGGATGCGGCCCTTTTCGATGACATAGGCGCGGTCCGATATCTGGGTGGCGAAGTGCATGTTCTGCTCGGCGAACAGGATCGTGAGCCCCATCGACTTGAGCTGCCTGATCTGGCGCGTCAGCTCCTGCACCACCACCGGTGCAACGCCTTCGACCGGCTCGTCGAGCAGCAACAGCGAAGGATTGCCCATCAACGTGCGCCCGATGGTCAGCATCTGCTGCTCGCCGCCGGACAGATAGCCGCCGAGGCGCGCATCGAGCGGGGCGAGTACCGGAAAGAGCTCGTAGATGCGCTCGACCGTCCATTGCGCCGGTGCATCGGCGCTGCCTTTCTTGACCGCAATCTCGAGGTTCTCGCGCACGGTCAGATCGGGAAAGATCAGGCGCTCGTCCGGCACGAAACCGATGCCGAGGCGCGCGATCTCGTACGGAGCCCGCCCCACCAGATTGACGCCGTTGAAGCGGATTGCGCCCGCGCTCACCGGCGCAAGCGACATGATGCTCTTCAGCGTCGTCGTCTTGCCGGCGCCGTTGCGCCCGAGCAGGCACACCGATTCGCCCTGGTTCACCTCGAGCGACACATCGAACAGGATGTGGCTCGTCTCATAGTGCGTGTGAACGCCGGCAAGTTCCAGGCGGATACTCATGCGTGGTGCTCGCCCAGGTAGACCTTCTGCGCGGTTTCGTTCGCGCGCACCTCCGCCGGCGTGCCCTGCACGACGATTTCGCCGCGGTGCATCAGCGTGAGCCTGCGCGCGTGATTGAACACGATGCCCATGTCGTGCTCCGTGAACAGCACCGTCAGACCGAGCTCGCGGTTGAGGCGGTCGACCAGTTCCATCGTGCTGCGCGCCTCGTCGATCGACATGCCTGCGGTCGGCTCGTCGAGGAATAACAGGCGCGGTTTTCCGGCGAGCGCAATCGCAAGTTCGAGGCGTTTCTTGTCGCCCTGCGCGAGTTCGCCGGCGATGAGGTCACGCTTGCCATCGAGGCCGCAAAGTGCAAGCGCGCTACCGGTTTCCTCGACCCCGATGCGGTTTGCGACGCCGTGCAAATTGAGCGACTGCCGCATCCGCGCATGCACCGCCGCGCGCACGTTCTCGACGACGGTCAATTTCGCGAAGATGCTGCTGACCTGGAAGGCGCGCGAAATGCCGAGGAGCGCGATCCTGTGCGGCGCCTGGTTGGTGATGTCCTGCCCGGCAAACACCACCTTGCCGGCGTCGCAGCGGTGATAGCCGGTGATTAGGTTGATGAACGTGCTTTTGCCGGCGCCGTTCGGCCCGATGATCGCCGACTGCTCGCCTTCCTGCATGCTGAAATTCACGTGCCGCGTCACGTGAACTCCGCCGAAATGCTTTTGCAGGTCGATGACTTCGAGTATCGCGGCCATGCTTATGCGTCCGGGGCGCCGGCGTTGCCGCCGCGCCGTGCCTTGATGCGCTTCTCAATGAGGCCGAGCACGCCCCCCGGTGCGAACAGCACGATCAGCAGGATGATGGTGCCGATGGTGAGCGGCCAGTACACGGTGACCATCTTCACCACGGCCTGCAGCAGCGTGTAGATCACCGAGCCGAGCATCGGTCCGATGAACGACCCTGCGCCACCGATCAGCGTCATGAACACCGCGATACCGGATTCCTGCCAGCCGAGCAACCCGGGGCTGACGCTGCGCGAGAACGGCCCCCACAGCGCGCCGGCCAGGCCGGCGAAGGCGCCCGCGATCACAAAATTGACGAGCATGTGCAGCCGCACGTTGATGCCCAGGAACGCCGCGCGCCGCTGATTGTCGCGCAGCGTGCGCATGATGTAGCCGAACGGCGACTCGGTGATGCGCCACATTGCCAGCAGAGCCAGCGTCACCACTGCGAGCGTCAGGTAATAGAAGTTGGCCGCGTCCTGGAAGAATGCCGGTGGCAGCAGGCCCTGAATGCCGTCGTCACCCCTGGTGAAGCTGTACCACGAGAACACGACGTAGAACAGCAGCTCGCCGAACGCAAGCGACAGCATCGCGAAATAGATGCCGGTCAGCCGCACGCAGAAAAAGCCGACGATCAACGCCGCGAACGCTGCGACCGGCGGTCCGGCCAGCAGAGACAGGAAGAAGTCGAGCATCGCGATCTCGCCGCCGCCGGTCTTCAGCCGCGTGAACACCATCGCGGTCGCGTAGGCCCCGACACCGAAGAATGCGGCATGCCCGAACGAGATCTGTCCCATGTAGCCGTAGAGCAGGTTGAAGCTCATCGCGAACAGGCCGAGGATCAGAATTTCGGTCGAAACATGAATCCAGAACTGGCCCGCCAGCAGCGGCACCAGCAGGAACGCGACGAACAGGAGAATCGCGACCGGCCCGGACAGGCCGTAGCCGGCACGCAGCCGATCGAGCTGGTCCGGGTGATGAGGGTCGGGTGCGCTCATGGCGTGCGATCAATAACGCAGCTCGGTGCCGAACAGGCCCCACGGCCGCCAGATCAGCACCACGATCACGATCAGGAAAATCATTGCCAGCGCGCCGTCGGGCCAGAACAGGATCGAAAACGAGTAGACCACGCCGACGATGATCGCCGCGACGAACGTTCCGAGCATGCTGCCGAACCCGCCGATCACCACCACTGCGAAGCACTGCACGATGACGTCGTGATCCACGCCAAGCGCCATCGGCAGTAGCGGCAGGAACACGCCGCCCGCGAAGCCGGCGAGCCCGACGCCGGCCGCGAACACCAGCGCATAGATCAGCGGGATGCGGATGCCGAGCGCACTGACCATGCTGCGGCTGTAGACCGCGGCGCGCAGGATTCTGCCGAAGCGCGTGCGATGCATGAAGAACCATAGCCCGGCCGCGACCGCGACACCGGTGCCGACAATAACGAAATGGTAGGGATTGACGAGCGTGTCGAACATTTCCACCGGCTCCACGCCGAGGTTGATGCGCCGGTTCTCGACGCCCCAGACGAGCTTGATCAGGT
>JANOGH010000671.1:0-3514 GCA_031414075.1 Betaproteobacteria bacterium
GTGGAGCGCATCTTCGAGGAGCCGGGCATACGCGACGAACTGGATGCCTACAATCCGCTGGTACCGGACGGCAGCAACTGGAAGGCGACCATGTTGATCGAGTATCCGGACACTGAAGAGCGCCGTATGGCACTTGCAAGACTGATTGGCATCGAAGACCGCGTCTGGGTCAAAGTCGCCGGGCAGCCGCTCATCTATGCGATCGCCGACGAAGACCTCGACCGGGAAAATGAAGACAAGACCTCGGCGGTCCACTTTCTGCGCTTCGAACTGTCCGCACCGATGAAGCAGGCACTGAAGGACGGCGCCGCGTTGTCGGTGGGCGTGGACCACCCGAACTATTCAGCGACAATAGACAAGGCATTGGCCGGAACAGCGGCCTCGCTGCTGAAAGACCTGATGTTCTAGAACCGGTTTTCTGATTGGTCGGTTTAACCAGTACAATTACGGCGACCTTCGGGTCGCCGTTGGTTTTTCGCAAAACCGAACTACGAGGGACACGATGCTGGAATCCCGCATGATCGGCATGCTCGAGGACCGCCTGAAGCGTGCAGGCCTCCCCATCAGCATGACCCTCTGGAACGGCAACACCATCCGATCCGGCCCGGACGCGCACTTGCGCTTGACGGTGAAAACTCCGAAGGCGCTGATGTCGCTCGCCAATCCGAGCCTGGGCGGGATCGCCAGGGCTTACGTCGAAGGCCAGCTCGACCTGGATGGGGACATTCGCGAGACCATCCGGCTCGGGGAAGGACTGGTTGGCGGAGATTCGACCACTTACAGCAATCGTTCGAGCATTTGGAAGTGGTGGCGGCATACCCGTCCTGCCGATCGCAAGAATATCCAGCACCACTACGACGTCGGCAATGATTTCTATGGTTTGTGGCTCGACAGGAACCGCGTCTACTCGTGCGCCTATTTCAAGACGCCCGACGATACCCTCGACGTTGCCCAGGAGCAGAAGCTCGATCACATCTGCCGCAAGCTCGATCTCAAGCCCGGCGAGAAATTCCTCGATGTCGGCTGCGGCTGGGGCGGTCTGGTCCTGTGGGCGACCCGGCGATACAACGTCAAGGCGCTCGGCATCACGTTGTCGGAAGAACAGCATGCCTATGCGACAGAGCGCATCAGGGAGTTGGGAATTCAAGGCCGATGCGAAGTGCGGCTGATGGATTATCGGGATGTGGGTGAGGATGAACCCTTCGACAAAATCGCCAGCATCGGCATGATCGAGCACGTGGGAAAGCGCAATCTCAAGGCCTATTTCGGGAAAATATTCCGCTTGCTCAAACCCGGCGGGATGGTAATGAACCACGGCATCACGACCAATTCGCTGGAAGATGCCGAGCTCGGCAGCGGTATCGGCGACTTCGTGCAGGAGTACGTATTCCCCGGGGGCGAGCTGGTGCACGTCTCACGCGTTCTGTCGGAAATGTCGGCACAGGGATTGGAGCCCTGGGACGCTGAGTGCCTCAGGCCTCACTACGCCAGGACACTTTGGGAATGGGTAGGCAGGCTGGAGGCGAAACAGGAAGAGGCGCGCCGCATAGTCGGCGAGAAGATGTACCGCATCTGGCGCATCTACATGGCTGGTTCGGCGCACGCCTTCGATCGCGGCTGGATCTCCATCTTCCAGATCCTCGGAACCAAGTCCTTGCCGGATGGTTCGGTTCCCTATTCGCTGACGCGGGACCATGTCTACAAATGAAGGGGCCTGATGCTTCTGGATCCGGCTTGCGGTTAATCCTGGCGATGGTGGCCATTGCCCTGGCACTGGGCGGCTGCGGCGGCTCCTCCTCCGTGACGGCCAAATCACCGCAACGCGGTATGACCGAAGACATCGGCGGCGTGCCGGATGAAAAACAGTTCAAGGAAATCGAAGTCGCACTGCCGCCTTATCCGGCCGAGTCCGGGCTACTTGAATTTCTGCCGCGGCGAAATTCAGAAAATCGCTTCTATGTAGAGCGCAATTCGATATCGATCGGTGCGGACCAGGTTGTGCGCTACAGCGCAGTGATCGAATCACCGTCCGGCGTACTCACTACAAGCTATGAAGGCATGTACTGCAAGACTTCGGAATACAAGGTCTACGCCTATGGCATCAAGAATGACGAATGGACGAAGGTGCGCGATTCGCAATGGCGCAAAATTCCCAGGGCGAGCCCCGATTTCCGCTTCGCGTTATACAAGGATTATTTCTGTAACATCGAGGCGATTGCGGGTCGCAACGAGCAAGATCTCATTGCCAATCTGAAGGGCAACCCGCTCAACAATTTTACAAACAAGTTTCGGTGAACCGGCCGTCCTGCGGGCTTAACTGGCTGGAGCAAGTTAGCCTTCACTGCAACCGTGCGCTGCTAAAGCAGCACAAGGTTGTCCCGGTGGATGAGCTCGGGTTCATCGATATAGCCGAGCCGGGCCTCGATTTCATGGCTCGGGGATTTGAGGATCTTGCGCGTCTCGACAGAGTTGTAATTCACCAGCCCGCGCGCGATCTCGTGTCCCTGCAAATCCAGGCAGCTCACTACCTCCCCGCGTTCGAATTCGCCCGAAGATTCGAGTACGCCGATTGGCAACAGGCTCTTACCCTCTGACTTGAGCGCCCGGGCGGCGCCATCGTCGAGCCTGAGCTTGCCGCGCACCTGCAGGTGATCCGCCATCCATTGCTTGCGCGCCGCCAGCGTCATTGTTTCCGAAATTAGCTGCGTGCCTATCGCCTCACCGGAAGCCAGCCTAACCAGCACATCTGGTTCGCGTCCGGAGGCGATGATGGTGGCTGCGCCGCTACGCGCGGCACGTTTCGCCGCGAGCACTTTCGTCAGCATTCCACCGCTGCCGATGCGGCTGCCCACGCCACCAGCCATTCTTTCCAGCGCGGGGTCACCAGCCCTGCCTTCGCTGACCAGTTTGGCATCCGGGTGGCGTCGCGGGTCTTTGGTATAGAGCCCGGGCTGGTCTGTCAAGATGACCAGCACATCGGCCTCGATCAGATTGGTGACAAGTGCCGCCAGCGTATCGTTGTCGCCGAAGCGGATCTCGTCGGTAGCAACGGTATCGTTTTCGTTGATCACGGGAATTACGCCGAGATCGACCAGCGTTCGCAGCGTCGAGCGCGCATTCAGATAGCGCTTGCGGTCCGCGAGATCTTCATGCGTCAGCAGTACCTGCGCGGTATGCAAGTCATGCTTGCGAAAGCAGGATTCGTAGGCTTCGATCAGGCCCATTTGACCGACGGCGGCGGCCGCCTGCAACTCGTGAAGCGCGTTCGGACGGCGCTTCCAGCCGAGGCGCTGCATGCCTTCTGCGACTGCGCCGCTCGACACCAGGACGATGTCTTTCTTGCGGCGCCTGAGTTCGGCAATCTGTTCCGCCCAGCGCGCGAGCGCGGCATGGTCGAGGCCCTGGCCTTCGTTGGTGACGAGGCTGCTGCCGACCTTGATGACCAGGCGCCTGGCTTGTGCGGCGATGGATTCCATTTCTGTGCGGCGCCCCTTAGGTTACCCGGCGCTTTCCA
>JANOGH010000672.1:0-8940 GCA_031414075.1 Betaproteobacteria bacterium
GATAAAGGTTTTCTCCGGCTCGGAAACCTGGCTGGCGTACGCCGACAGGAAAGCCTCGATCCTCTGGGCACGGTCCTCCGGCGCGATCAGGTCGACCTTGTTCAGCACCAGCCAGCGTGGCTTGCGAAACAGCGCCTCGTCGTACTTGCGCAGCTCTTCGACAATGGCGCGCGCATCATTCGCGGGATCCGCACTCTCGTCGAAAGGTGCCACGTCGACCAGGTGCAGCAGCAACCGGGTGCGTTGCAGATGGCGCAGGAACTGATGGCCAAGGCCCGCCCCCTCCGCCGCGCCTTCGATCAGGCCGGGACTAACCGCGATTACGAAACTGCGGTTTTCGGCCACGCGCACCACACCGAGATTCGGGTGCAGCGTAGTAAAGGGGTAGTCCGCGACTTTTGGCCGCGCCGCGGAGACGGAGCGTATATAAGTCGATTTGCCGGCGTTCGGCATGCCGAGAAGGCCGACGTCGGCCAGAACCTTGAGTTCGAGCTTCAAACGGCGGCTCTCGCCAAGCGTACCCAACGTGAACTGGCGCGGCGAGCGGTTGGTGCTCGACTTGAAATGGATGTTGCCCCGGCCGCCCTGCCCGCCGGTCGCCAGCACTGCGGTCTGGCCATCTGCGGACAGATCGGCGAGCGCTTCACCGGACTCGATGTCGCTCACCACGGTGCCGACAGGAAAGCGCAACGTGATGTCATCCGCCGCTTTGCCGTAGCAATCGGAGCCGCGACCTTTTTCGCCGTTGCGCGCTCGATGAATGCGGGCATAGCGATATTCGACCAGCGTATTGATGTTGCGATCGGCTACGGCAAGAATGCTGCCGCCGCGGCCGCCATCGCCGCCGTCCGGGCCGCCGCGCGGGATGAATTTCTCGCGCCTGAAACTTGCGATGCCATCCCCGCCTTTTCCGGCGTGGACTTCGATGTTGGATTCGTCGATGAATTTCATATCTTAGTTAAGACCATTTAGCCGCCAAGACAGAAACAAAAAAGCCCTACCGGGTCCGATAGGGCTTCTTGGCTTGAAGCGGGAAACCTTACACCGGTACGACGCTGACGGTCTTTTTCCTGAATGGGCCCTTGATCGCGAAAGCCACCGTGCCTGTAATCTTGGCGAACAATGTGTGGTCCTTGCCGATGCCGACGTTCTCGCCGGGGTGAACCTGGGTGCCGCGCTGGCGCACGATGATGCTGCCTGCGGAAATCACCTGTCCGCCATAACGCTTCACGCCGAGGCGCTTGGACTGTGAGTCGCGGCCGTTACGGGAACTGCCGCCTGCTTTTTTGTGTGCCATGGTCGGGGTTCCTTATGCCGAGATCGTGCCGATCTGGATCTCAGTGTAATTCTGCCGGTGCCCGCCGTGACGCTGATAGTGCTTGCGCCGCCGCATCTTGAAAATGTGCACTTTGTCGTGACGGCCGTGAGACACGACCGTCGCCTGAACGGAGGCGCCAGCGACCAGCGGTGCCCCGATCGAGACCTTGTCGCCGTCTGCAATCATCAGCACGTCCAGGGTAATCTGGCTGCCTACGTCCGCAGGTAACTGTTCTACCTTGATTTTTTCGCCCGGGGCAACCCGGTACTGCTTGCCGCCGGTTTTGATGACCGCATACATGATGGAGCCCTCGGTACGCTTTTGAGGAAAGCCGCGCATACTACAAAAAAAGAAGGGCTTAGTAAAGCCGTATGGGTTTTGAGGGGTCCAGCCTGAATTCAGTAGGCTGAGCCGGCTGTATCATACGCCAGGCTTCCTTGACACTTCCCCCGCGCCGTTTCTACCATCGCGCACTTTGCCTTCGGCAATGCCCACACTCCCGTTCGTGAACTCTGAACTCATCAAGAACCCGATAGCCGACGACATGAAACAGGTCGATGCCGTCATCCGTGATCGACTGAAGTCCGACGTGGCGCTGATCCGGCAGGTGGCCGATTACGTCATTGGCAATGGTGGCAAAAGGCTGCGGCCTGCGCTGGTAATCCTGTCGGCAGGAGCATGCGGCTACGCCGGACGACATCATCACGAGCTTGCTGCGGTGGTCGAGTTCATCCACACCGCCACGCTGTTGCACGACGATGTCGTGGACGATTCGCACATGCGGCGTGCCCGCGCGACGGCGAATTCGATGTTTGGCAATGCGGCAGCCGTTCTGGTCGGAGACTTTCTCTATTCCCGGGCATTCCAGATGATGGTCGACGTGCAGAATATGCGGATCATGGAAGTACTGGCCGATGCCACCAACACCATCGCGGAAGGCGAGGTCATGCAGCTTCTTCACGTCCATAATGCCGACGTGAACGAGCAGGACTACCTGCGCGTGATCCGTTCGAAAACCGCAAAGCTGTTCGAGGCTTCAGGGCGACTCGGTGCCATTCTCGCCGGTGTACCGCCGGCCCGGGAAAAGGCGTTGGCGGACTACGGCATGCACCTCGGAACGGCATTCCAGCTGGTCGATGACATTCTCGATTACTCCGGAGATCTGGCCCAGACGGGGAAGAATCTCGGTGATGACCTTGCCGAAGGGAAGACCACTCTTCCCGTCATTTATGCGATGCGCCAGGGCAGCGTGGAGCAGAGGGGGATTATTCGCAATGCCCTCATTAATGGCGGTTTGAGCGATTTCGAACCTGTATTGAAAACAATCCAGGAGACCGGGGCCCTCGACTACACGCGCGCCCAGGCCGAGGATTCGGCGCGCGAGGCACGCGATGCCGTCGCCGTGCTGCCTGATTCAAAATACAAGGATAGTTTGCTAGAATTGACATCCTTTGCGGTGACACGCAATTACTGAAACTCACCGTCGGGGTGTAGCTCAGCCTGGTAGAGTACTGCGTTCGGGACGCAGGAGTCGGAGGTTCGAATCCTCTCACCCCGACCAATCCATCCATCTGCGCTGCGAGGTTCGCGTGGCAAAATTCCTCCTCGTCATCGCTGTCTTCATCGTCTTTTACCTGCTCCTGCGCAAGCATGCGAAGAAATCGGGTGAAGCACCGCCGCCCCACGCTGCATCAAAGCAGGGTGAAAATGAAGATATGGTTCGATGCAGGGTTTGCGGCGTGCATCTGCCGACCAGCGAAGCCGTTACTTCCCGCGGCGAATTCTTTTGCAGCAAGGAGCATTTGCAGCTCGCCGACCGGGAAGGCGGAAAGCGCTAGCCGCAATCGCTCCCGCGGCCGATGAGCAGTCCTCCTTTTCCAGTCCAGGGTTTCGCCGTCGAGCGGCGGCACTACGGCGACGCCTTCTGGCGCTCGCTGTTCTATTTCAATGTCTACCGTCTTTCCGCAGCGCTGGTGCTGCTGGCGGCCGCCGTGACGCTGGGCGACGATGTTCCATTCGGCTCCGACAGCCGCCGCGCCTATCTTTATACCGACATCGGCTATATCGTCTTCAGCCTGCTGGCGTTTGCCGTCATCCTGCCGCGCCGGCCGTACTTCACGATCCAGCTCACCGTGCAGATCTGCGCGGATATCCTCTTCCTCACCGTACTGATGCACGCCAGCGGCGGCATCGGCAGCGGACTGGGTTTGCTGTTGCTGGTTTCGCTGGCCGCGGTAGGGTTGATCAGCCGCGGCAGGCTGACGCTGTTCTTTGCCGCACTGGCCACGCTTGCCGTTCTGGCGGAGCAGACCTATCAGGTCGTGTTTCTGACGGGATCCACGGCGCAATACGCGCAAGCCGGATTGCTGAGCATCGGTTTTTTTGCCACCGGCTGGCTGGCGCATTCGCTCGCCAAACGCGCGGTCGCGATCGAGGCTATCGTGGCGCAGCGCGAAATCGATCTCGCCAACCTGGCGCAGGTGAATCAACTGGTGATCCAGGACATGCAGGATGGCGTCCTGGTGGTGGATGAACGCGGCGTGATTCGCCAGATCAACAGCCGGGCGGAAGCCATCCTTGGCCCGCTGCGCCGTTCGCACCGCGAAGTTTTCCTGCAGGACTACTCGCCTACGCTGGCTACGCGCCTTGGCCAATGGCGAAGCGATCCCCGTTCCGGGTTCGATCCGCTGCGCACCGTGCAGACGCGAAAACCAACGGCGGCCCGCTTTGTCCAGGCCGGCATCAGTCGCAACGTCGGAGTGGTCATCTTTCTGGAAGATCTGACGCGCGTGCAGCAGCAGGCGCAACAGCTTAAACTGGCGTCGCTGGGCCGGCTTACCGCCAACATCGCTCACGAGATCCGCAATCCCTTGTCCGCCATCAACCACGCAACCGAGTTGCTGCTCGAGGAGCCCGCGCTGCGCAGCCCATCCCATGCGCGCATGCTGCAGATCATCCACGACAACACCCAGCGCCTCGATCGAATGGTCCAGGATGTGCTTAAACTGAACCGGCGCGATCGCGCAGTGCGCGAGCACTTCGATCTGGGCGACTACCTCGAGACCTTCGTGGCGGAGTTCTGCGAAATCGAAAAGCTGTCTACAGATACCATTCGCGCGGAAACCGAGATCGAGGCTACCATCTCGTTCGACCGCAGCCACCTCAACCAGATAATGTGGAACCTGTGCCGAAATGCACTGCGCTACTGCCAGAAACGGCCTGGCAGCATTGTCGTGAGCGTGCACTCGGGCCCGCGGCCAGGTACGGTAGAATTGAACGTCATTGATGACGGTTTGGGCGTTGCCGAGCCGCTGCGCGCGCACCTTTTCGAGCCGTTTTTTACCACCGCGTCCAGCGGCACCGGACTTGGTCTGTACATCGCGCGCGAGATATGCGAGGCAAATGCGGCGACGCTCGAATACGTAGAGCGGCCGGTCGGCGCGCAGTTCAGTCTGGTGTGCAAAGGAGTGTCAGCGTGAAACGTAAGGATCAGCATGCAGGAGCGACATCGCGGTCGGTGCTTATCGTCGACGACGAAGAGGACATCCTCGAACTCATCGAGCTGACCCTGCTGCGCATGGGGCTGGATGTTGATCGCGCCACGACCGTCAAGGGCGCGATTGAGAAGGTGCAGGCGGGCAACTACGACCTGTGTCTGACCGATATGCGTCTGCCGGACGGTGAAGGACTCGAGCTCGTGCAGTTCATCTCCGATAATCTTTCCGATCTCCCCGTGGCGGTAATTACCGCGCACGGCAATACGGAAAATGCCGTTGCGGCGCTGAAGGCTGGCGCTTTCGACTACCTGGCCAAGCCGGTTTCGCTCGAGCAACTGCGTACCCTGGTCAAGTCCGCGCTTTCGTTGCCGCAACCGGTGGCCTCCAAGTCTTCGAGCGAGCAATCGATGCTTGGAGAATCGGCGGCGATGCAGCAAGTGCGCGAGCTGATCGAAAAGCTGGCGCGCAGCGAGGCACCCGTGCACATCACCGGCGAGTCCGGCAGCGGCAAGGAACTCGCTGCCCGGCTTATCCACCAGAAGGGCGCGCGTCGCAGCCAACCTTTCTTTCCGGTCAACTGCGGAGCGATCCCTGAAAACCTGATGGAGTCCGAGTTCTTCGGCTATCGCAAAGGCGCCTTTACGGGGGCGGACAGCGATCGGGACGGTTTCTTCCAGGCCGCCCACGGCGGCACGCTGTTCCTCGACGAAGTGGCCGACCTGCCGCTGGCGATGCAGGTGAAGCTGCTGCGAGCGATTCAGGAGAAGAAGGTGCGCAAGGTCGGCGCGACCCAGGAGGATCCGGTCGACGTGCGCATCATCAGCGCGACCCACCAGAAGCTGGGCGAATGCGTCGAGGCCGGCAAGTTCCGGCATGACCTCTATTACCGCCTCAACGTGATCGAACTGCGCATGCCGGCGCTGCGGGAGATGCGCGAGGATATTCCGCAGTTCGTCGGCGCCCTGCTGGACAAGCTGGCGCGAAACGCCGGCTCCAAAAAACCCGAGATCGCCCCCGAGGCGCTCGAGGAACTCACGCGATACGATTTTCCGGGCAACGTTCGCGAACTGGAAAACGTGCTTGAACGGGCAATGGCCTTATGCAGCGACGGCAAGGTCACGGCCGCCGACCTGCAGCTCAGGCCCGAGGATACGCACGAGCAGGCGGCTGCGTTGGGCGGGGACAGCAAGGCGCCGCTGCAAGACTATCTTGATCGCGTCGAGAAGGAAGCCATTCTGGAAGCGCTCGAGAAAACGCGTTACAACCGCACCGCGGCCGCAAAGCTGCTCGGCATCACGTTTCGCTCAATGCGCTACCGGATGGAGCGGCTGGGGCTGAATTGAAACAAGGGCGAGGGGCGAGGGACGAGGCGCGAGTAAGTGCCGCTCTTGAGCCGTGGGCCACATCCCTCGCCCCTCGCCCCTCGTTCCCCGCCCCTGGCGAATGACGCAGTCTGCGCCATGGTGCGTGGACGATAGCGGGCTTCTTCCCGCAGCGGTCTACATCCCCTCCCCGAATTTCGATGAGCGTCCGGACGGCGCAGTCATCGAGTTGCTGGTCGTGCACAACATCAGTCTGCCGCCCGGCCAGTTCGGCGGCCCCGGCATCATCGACTTGTTTAACAACCGCCTCGACCCGGACGCTCATCCTTACTATCGACAGATAGCGGGCGCGAAAGTCTCCAGCCACTTCCTCATTCGACGCGACGGCGAACTGATCCAGTTTGTGCCCTGCAGTCTGCGCGCCTGGCACGCCGGACAATCGGAATGGCGCGGGCGCGGACGCTGCAATGATTTCTCCATTGGCGTCGAACTCGAAGGCGCCGATGATCGGGCCTTCGCCGATTCCCAGTATGCGATGCTGGCAAAGCTGGCCGCCGCGCTCCTGGGCGAATATCCGATCAAGGATTGCGTCGGCCATTCCGACATCGCCATCCCGACCGGGCGCAAGACCGATCCCGGACCACATTTCGACTGGGCTCGTTTGCGGAGCATGATCGGCAAGTAACGGCCAAACCTTCACCGCAGAGTCCATCGAAGTTTTTCTATTCCGGTTGACGCGACCTCGCGCGTCGCAAGTTATGTCCGTTGCTGCCGCGTTTCGTCACATTGCGTTTCGAAAAAACGCGATCGACCATTCCAGTTTCTAAATATAGAAATTTCTTGACAGGGTTGGTGAGGCTACTAGAATTAGTCCTTATGCATCGGCTTGTGCACAACATATAGTGGTTTCGTGTAATTCTTGTAAATCTAGTGGTTTCGTGTAAATCCCTACCCGGCATCGGTGTTGCTTCTAAGCGACAAGAATAATCGAGGGAGAAAAAATGCAACTAGGCAGCAATCTGGCTACACCTGTTCCGGCCGGTAACTACTCCTCGGAAGACAGCGCGGCCAGTCAGGAAAAGCAGCGGTACGCGCAGTACAAGGTCATCCGGCGCAATGGCGCCGTGGTCTCCTTCGAGCCAGGCAAGATTGCGGTAGCGGTAACCAAGGCGTTCCTCGCCATCAATGGCGGTCAGGGTGCCGCATCGGCGCGTGTGCGCGAGATGGTCGAATCGCTGACCGAAGCCGTCGTCAACGCGCTTATGCGCCGCCAGCCCAACGGCGGCACGTTCCACATTGAGGACATTCAGGACCAGGTCGAACTTTCGCTGATGCGTTCCGGCGAGCACGAGGTGGCGCGGACTTACGTGCTGTACCGCGAAGACCGGGCGCGCGAGCGCGCCAGGAATCGCGAGGCGCACGCTGCGGCAAGTGCCATTCCGAGCATCAACGTCGTCGAAGGCGGGCAGACCCGCCCGCTCGAAATGGAGCGGCTGACCGCGCTGATCAAGGATTCCTGCGAAGGTCTGGGCCGCGCGGTTGACGCGGGCCTGATCCGGCAGATGACGCTGAAGGATCTCTACGATGGGGTGCCCATGGATGAAGTGCGCAAGTGCACCATCCTTGCCGCCCGCTCCCTGATTGAGAAAGATCCGGCGTACAGCTATGTCACTGCGCGCCTGCTACTTAATAGTGTGCGTTTCGAGGTTCTGGGCGAGGAAGTCACCCAGGCCGGCATGCATTCCCGCTATCCCGACTATTTCCCGCAATTCATCAAGCGCGGTATCGATGCCGGTTTGCTCGACGAGCGTCTGAGCCGATTCGACCTGCGGTCGCTGGGCGCGGCACTGGATGCCAACCGTGATTTCAAGTTCGGTTACCTGGGCCTGCAGACGCTCTATGACCGTTACTTCCTGCACGTGAGCGATCGGCGTATCGAGTTGCCGCAGGCCTTTTTCATGCGCGTGGCGATGGGCCTCGCGATCAACGAAGTCGAACGCGAAGCCCGTGCCATCGAGTTCTACAACGTGCTGTCGAGTTTCGATTTCATGTCCTCGACGCCGACGCTGTTCAATTCCGGCACCCAGCGCTCGCAGCTGTCGAGCTGCTACCTGACCACGGTGTCGGACGACCTGGAAGGGATCTACGAGGCCATCAAGGAAAACGCCCTGTTGTCCAAGTTCGCCGGCGGGCTCGGCAATGACTGGACGCCGGTGCGTGCGCTCGGCTCCCATATCAAGGGGACCAACGGCAAGTCGCAGGGGGTCGTCCCCTTCCTCAAGGTCGTGAACGACACCGCAGTGGCGGTCAATCAGGGCGGCAAGCGCAAAGGCGCGGTCTGCGCCTACCTGGAAACCTGGCACCTGGACATCGAGGAATTCCTCGAGCTGCGCAAGAACACCGGCGACGACCGTCGCCGCACCCATGACATGAACACCGCCAGCTGGATTCCGGACCTGTTCATGAAGCGGGTGATGGAGGCCGGGGAGTGGACGTTGTTCTCGCCCGCCGATGCGCCAGACCTGCACGACAGGGTCGGCAGGGATTTCGAAGCCGCCTATGTCGGATACGAACGCAAGACCAGGACAGGCGAGCTGAAGCTGTTCAAGCGCGTACCGGCCCTGACCATCTGGCGCAAGATGCTGACCATGCTGTTCGAAACCGGGCATCCCTGGATCACGTTCAAGGATCCCTGCAACATCCGCAGCCCGCAGCAGCACGTCGGCATGGTGCACAGTTCCAACCTCTGCACCGAGATCACGCTCAATACCTCGGACAGCGAAATCGCGGTCTGCAACCTGGG